>NZ_BAAAYN010000022.1 GCF_039536245.1 Cryptosporangium minutisporangium
GACAGCAGCGGCGCGATGACTTGGGACTGCATCGGTAGTGGTGCGTTCTCGTACCAGTCCCAGAAGCTGAGCAGTCCCTCGGAGTCGGTGAGCAGCGTGGTGTAGCGGCGGCGGAAGCCGCGGTCCTGCAGCAGCCGTGGGATGTGTGTCAGGGTCGCGTTGGGTCGCCGGAACAGGGTCAGGCACGCCACCCGGAGGATGTCGTCCATGCGTGGGCCCCAGTGGGAGGCGAAGATCTTGCTGAAGATCGATACGACGTTGTCGACCAGCAGATCGGGGTCTCCGCCGGAGAGCGGGTTGAGGGTGACTCCGGGTGGCTGGTCGGGGTCGAGGAGCACGAGCCGTTTGGCGTAGCGCAGCGGGATACGGTCGAGTAGATCCAGGATGAGGTCGCCTCGCGGGTCGATGACCACGACGCCGCGGCGGGCGTGGATGTCCTCGAGGATCATGTTGAGCAGCAGCGTGCTTTTGCCCGACCCGGTCGAGCCCAGGATGTGCACGTGCTGGCGGGCGTCGACGACGGGTAGCGCCACGGAGTGGCCGCCGACTTCGGCGCGGCCGAGCACTTTGGTGTCCCGGCCTCCGGCCGGTACCGCGATCGGTGCGGGCATCGACCGGGCGCGGGCCCGGTCCAGGCCCGGCACCGCGAGGTCCTGCGGAAGTGCGGCGAGGGTGACGAGCTCGGTGGCCGAGAGCAGGAATCCTCGGCGCAGCACCCGGCCCGCCAGGACCGGCCCGGGACGCCGGACGCGGACGCGGCGCAGGCGATTGCGGCCCGTCCAGGTCCCGAACGCCGAGGCGATGCCGTGCGCGAGGGTGACCAGCCTCGCCCGCAGGTTCTCCGGGTCGACCTGCCGCGGATTGGTGTGGGCGACGCCGTAGCGCATGGCGACCTCCCACTGCCCGTCGGTGAGCTTGTCCACGCCGGCGCGACTATCGCGGTCCCGCTGCGGATCACTGCTCGCGACCGGCATCGCCCGAGAGGTCGGCAGTGTGCGGCGCGCCGGCCCGAGAACCTCGGCTGCCAGGTTCAGCGCGCCACGCAGCCAGGCTGCCGGATCGGCGAGATCGTTCGGTGCTCGTCCGGTCCGAAGCGCCTGCACGCCCGCCCGCAGCCGGTGGACTTGCCGGCGAGTGGCCGGCCGCAGGAGCAATTGCACGCACGCGGACTCGGGGTGACGCAGGCCGGAGGCGGCGGCGATCAGCATGCGCAGCGGATCGGTGTCGTGGTCGGTGGCCAGCGGATACCAGGCCGGGAGCGCCGGAGCGAGCGCACCGCCGACCTCGACTGCGTCCAGCGGCAGCGGCGGGTCGGCGTCGGTGACCGTGCAGGTCGCGCCCGGCCAGGCGCCGACCACGGCGGCGCGCACGGGTCCGATCGGCACCGTCGCCGGGACCCACAAGGCGATCGTGAACTCCCGGCCGGCCCACCGGTACTCCAGCGCGACGTGCGACCGGCCCTCCCGCAGCCGACGACGCGGCGCCACCTGCAGGATCTCGGCCAGATCGGCCCAGAACGCTGAGGTACCGGCGGGATCAACCTCGGGTGGCGGATGGATCGTGAGCAGCTGTGCGTGCCGGGCCATGCGGTGATGCAGGTTGCGCTGTCGCAGCAGGGAGGCGAGGAATGCGGCTGCGGCCAGCGCCGCGGCGAGCGCGGCCAGCCACGGACGGGCCGCGCACCAGTCCGCAGCGGCGGTCAGCGAATCCAGCAGCCATTGCGAGGGACCGGGTAACGGCGGATCGGCCGGCGGAGACGCTGGTGCAGAGGAGAGCAGGGCGAGGGCAAACATGGGTACTCCTTCCGTAAGGCGCGAAGGCCCGCGGACCGCGGCGACGGGCGGTCCGCGGGCCTTCGCGGATCCGGGTTTTCGGAGCTCGGGGAAGCTGGGAGCTCGGGGCGACGGGGCAGATCGGATCCGGGTGATGTGGGCCAGCAATGGCCGGTGCCGGGCCCGGCCGGTGGACCCCGATGGCCGGACGTAGGGACCGAAGGCCAGGGCGCTGCAGGGCTATCGAGGCCCGGCGGTCACGGCCTGGCGTCGGTTGGTGACGCACGGAAGACTGGGTGGCATGGCTGACGGTGGACTTGACCTCACCGCGCCACTGCGTGCGCGACTCGCACGGATGGCACGGTGGAGCGCGACGGGACTGCTGCTCAGTGCCGGCAGCGGCCTGGTGATCTGGGCCGTCATTCGGGCCGGGGAGGAGCCGCCACCGGGCTGGGTGGTGTGGGCAGCCTGGATCGTCTGCGGGGCGTCGGCGATCGTCTCGCTGACAGGACTGGTGCTGACCGCGGTGTTCGGGCTGATCTACCAGCAGCGCCGTCCGCAGCTAGAAGCGCAGATCCGGGACGCGATGTCCGAGATGCAGGAGCGCGTGGAGCGGGGTGTGGCCGGTTCTGACCGGTGATCCGCGTCGGCGTCCGGTGCGGCTGGTCGCCGAGCCGGAGACCCCGGGCATCCGCGTTGTGAGACGGCCGGCGTGTCCTGCGGCCGCCGTGCGCATCATTCGTCGTCGTCGGCGAGTTCGAGGTCGCCGATGCAGAGCCGGTGTTCGCGTGGGGACGCGACGACGTCGAAGGCCACGCGGTGGGTGCCGGAGAGCAGGAGGCCTTCGCCGCGGCGAGCGGCCAGGAGTTGCCGGGCTTCGCCGGTGGTGAGTGCGAAGACGTCGGTGACGACGTCGATGACTTGGGGTGCTTGGCGTAGCAGGATTTGGGTGGCGGCGTTGGCGATGACGATCTGTCCGAGGTCGGAGCCGAGTAGGTCGCCGACGTCCTGGGTGATGACGGCCAACCCGGCTTTGCGCTTGCGGGCGGCTTTGGCCAATTTGGACAGGAAGCGGGCGCCTTCGCCTTCGCGGAGCAGTGTCCAGGCTTCGTCGACGACGACGAGCCGGCGGGGGGTGTGGGAGGGCCGGGTGTTGGGGGTGTCGACGTCGCGCCAGATCGCGTCGAGCGCGAGGAGCATGCCGGCGGCGCGGAGTTCGTCGGGGAGCTGGCGGGTGGACCAGCACACCAGCTGCCCGGCCGGGACGGTGGTGGTGGGGCCGTCGAACATTTCCCGGAACGATCCGGTGACCCACGGCGCGAGACGGGCGGCGAGGGTGGTCGCGGCGTCGGTGCGTTGGGCGGTTAGCGCGTCGGTGACGTCGCGCAGCAGTGGCGCGGGGCGCCGCCAGGTGGCCGGGTCGTTGGTGATCCCGGCGGTGTTGTAGGCGGCGTTGATGGCGCTGTCGAGCGCGGCGCGTTCGGAGGGTGGCGGCTGGTGGCCGAGCAGCACCGCTACGAGGGTGTGGAGGAACAGTCCGCGGTAGGTGCGGGCCTGCGGCCGCCGGTCGGCGGGGGGAATGTCGAGGGGGTTGAGCCGTACTCCGCCGGAGCCGAGGGCGAGGGTGACGCCGTCGACGGCTTCCACGAGGCGGATGTATTCGTTGTCCGGGTCGATGATCGAGACGTGGACGTCGTCGGCGAGCGACCGGAGGATTTTCAGTTTGACCAGGTAGCTTTTGCCGGCGCCGCTGCGCGCGAGGACGACGCTGTTGGCGTTGTGCTGATCCCAGTCATCCCACCAGGCGATGCCGTTGGAGTGGGGGTTGAGGCCGTAGAGCACGCCCCCGGCCGCGGCCGGCTCGCCGGGTAGCGGCGCTGGCAGGTCGGGGCTGGCCAGTGGGAACGCGGCGGCGAGAGCGTCGGTGTCCATGACCCGCCGCATGCCGAGGCCGTCGGTGGCTAGCGGCAGTGAGGTGATCCAGCCCTGCAGTTGGCGCCAGGTGGCCGGTTGGGTGTCCAGCAGCACCGACGCGGCCGTGGCGCGCACGTGAGCCACGGCCTCGTCGAGCTCCTCGAGCGACGGGGCGTGGACGCAGAGGTAGAGGCCGACCTGGAAGAGTTTCGCTTCGCCGCGAGCGACCCGGTCGGCCAGGTCCGCGGCGTCCTCGGCAGCAGCCTCGGCCATCGGATCGGCGAGCCGCCCGGTCTCGGCGTCGGTGCGCCGGGTGGATTCCAGCCGGGCTCGTTGCCGGCGCAGCCGTGCGGCGGCCACCGGCGGTGCGAGGGGTTCGATGTGCTGGACGACGTCGAGGCGACCGGGCCAGGACAGCAGCGGATCCAGCCACGCCGGCCCGACCTCGGCGGGGTAGCCGGTGACGATCAGCGTCGCTGTGTAGCCGTCGGCGACCTTGAGGTAGTGCGGGGCGTTCTCGACGGCGGCCGGGCCGAGCACGGTGGCCAGCCCGGCCTGCCCGACCGACCCCGCCGGTCCCGTCGAACGCGCTGGCGTCGCGTCGCGGTTGGTGCGTAGTCGCAGGCGGAGGCTCATCGGGGTGCTCCTCCGGTGACGGCCTCGCCGGGATGGGCGCGGGGCCACGCGGTGTCGGCGGGGGTGTAGGGGTCCGCGGCGCAGGCCAACACTGCGACGGCGCGCCTGCCCTCCAGGACCGCGGTCTGCGCACCCAACGCGGTTAACGCCGAGGCGGCGTGCTCGGCGCGGCGCAGCACGTCGGTGTCACGGCCGGCGGTGTCGGTGACGGCGACGGTCACGGTGCGCCACAGCGGATCGCGGCGCACGGCGAGTTCATCGAGGAACGCGGCGTAGTCCTCAGCCGCCTCCGCGAGGGCCGGGTTGGTGATCGTCTGCGCGGTCTGCGCGATCCGGTGGGCGTGACCGGACAGGTCGACGCGTTGGGTGGAGACCACGATCTGCACCGGACAGGTGAGGCTGTTGAGCCATCGGCCGTAGGCGCCGAGCAGCGCGGCCTGCTCGCCGCCGGTACGGAGGCCGATGTTGACCGTGGTGCACCCGACCAGGGCCACGGCCTGGGCGCCGGTGTCGATGACGCCGGTGTCGCTGATCGCGTCCGCGGGCAGCCGCAGCGCCGACACGCGCGGCAGCGGCGGACTGGTCTCCGGCGCCCACTCCGGGACGGGCGCGGACCGCCCGGCGGCGGCCGGTGCGAGCCGCTTCGGGCCGCGGTTGTGCTGGATGGCGGCCAGCAGCCAGGCGTCCATCGGCAGTCCGTCGCGACGGCCGAGCGCCAGCACGATCGCCACACCCGCCAACGGAATCAGTAGGGCGAGGAGGACCGGTTGGGGCAGCAGCCCGCCCAGGCCACGGATGAGGCCGTAGCCGAGGGTTGCAGCTACCGCCAGGATCGCCAGCTGCCGCGCGGTGAGCCCGTAGACGATCTTGTCCGGCGTGTCGACATCGGCAGGAATCCGAGCCCGGGGAGCCTCGTCGGGATCGTTCCTCACGGCGCCTCCCGACCAGCGGCGCACGCGGCGTGACGGCGCGCCGCGGCCTTCAGCGCGCGGGTGTAGACGTCGACGCCGGCCGTGATCTGCTCGCGGGTGTAGGAGTAGATCGCCCGGCCGGTGGGCCAGGCGACCGCGACGATGCCGGCCGCGGGCTGACGCCCCGTCGGCCCAGTCGTCGCGACCTCGGAAGCACCAACCGCGGAAGTGGGCGTCGCGGACAGGGGCGGCTCCGATACGGGCGCCGCGAGCCGGGGCGTGCTGCTCTTGGTCGGATCGGTGGCGCGCGGGTGGGTGATGACTGCGATGAGGGTGATCACGGTTGCCTCCTGGGGGTCGTGCCGCCGGTCGTGCGGCGGGTCTTCAACGCGCGGGTGTAGGGGTCGACGCCGCGGGCGAGCTCCTCGCGGGTGTACGGGCGGACCGAGCGGCCGGTGGGGTAGGCGACACCGACCCGGCCGGGGGCGGCGCCGGCAGGCCGGGGCAGCGACCGGGCGGACCCGCTGCGGCCAGAACGCATCGGCCAGGTGTTGATCTGGATCCGGGTCCCGCCGCCACCGGACGGCCGGCCGGTCCCGGGAATGCGACGCAGGGAGCGGGTCAGCTGCTGAACGAGGACGACGCGCGCGATCGTGGCGAGCCCGGACGGTTTGGGTTGGGTCACGTAGCGGCGCATCAGCGCGGGAATCTTGATGACCGCCCACAGCAGGCACACCACGATGAGCAGGTTCATCACCGCGCCGGGCTCCCCGGGCAGCCCCAGCATGGGCAGGTTCGCGGCCGGGTCGAGGAAGATCGTCAGTGTGGTGTGCAGCGCGACCGCCTGCAGGACGACGGTGCCCAGCGCACCGAGCAAGGTCCGCCACCACAGCTTTGCCGCGCCCTCGGTCTGCGGTGTGCCGTGCAGCGCGAGCGCGATCGGCGCGATTCCGACGGCGACGACCAGCACGCCGAGCCGGATGATCCACTGCACGATCAGGACACCGACGAGAACCGCGATCAGCAGGCCGATCAGCACGAGCAGGATCCCGGCGTCGCTGACGGGTTTCCCGGTCCCCAGCGACGCCATCGTCAGGTCGTGCAGCTGCTGCATCGACTTCGGTGAGGTGATGCTCTGGCTGGTCAGCGCGGCGGTCAGCGCATTGGCCAACTGGATCGCCGTCGAGCAGATCGGTTGCGAGAAGTTCGCCGCGATCAGGCCGATGATCAGCCGGGGAACCAGCTCACCGGGACCGACTCGGGACTGCAGGGTGTCGCGCCCCATGATCTGTAGCGCCGTCCACAGGAACGCCAGCACGTAGCAGACATTCACTACATCCAGGCACGTGTCGGCCAGCGCAACGACCTGCGGCATTTCAGTCACGTTGGGGCTGACGAACACCGTGGCTGACAGCAACCCCCACAGCGTGTCCAGCGCGCTCGTGGCGGCCGCAGCCAACGCCACCAGAACGGCGTCGAGGAGGTTGCCGGTGACCCAGTCGCCCACCGGGTCAGCCCCCGATCCAGCCCCGCACGATCCCGAGGAGGACCGGGGCAAGAACGGCGAGGGCGTAGCCGATCAGCGCCGATTTGAATGCGGACTTGGCCTTCTCGACCTCGGTGGGGTCGCCGCCGGCGGCCAGGTACCGCAGGCCCCCGATGGTCAGGAAGAGCGTGGCGACGCCGAGGAGGATGCCGATGATCCAGTTCGTGATGTTGGTGATGATCTGCGGCAGGCTGTAGACGGCGAGGATCTGCGGATCCGCGGCGATCTGCCGTGCGGCGGCGGTCTGGGGCTCGGCGAACGCGGGAGCCGCCCCCAGCGCCATTGCCAGGGAGACGGCGGCCAGCGTCGTGCCGGTGCGTGTGGCGACGCGCAGGATGGTGCGGCGGTTCATGGGTGGACACCTCCCGCCCCGCGGATGCGGGACTTGGTCGGGATGAGGTGCGCCACCGGGAACCTGGACGGGGCCGTGGGAGCGCTGCTCCTTCCAGCCGGAGACGGATCGAGTGCGAACACGGCCACTCAGGCCGGCCGCGCCCCGATCCCCGGGGCGCGACACCGGTCCCCGTTCGGGTCCGATGCCTTGCCCACCAAGGCCGGCGGTTGGGCGGCCAACACGACGCCCGGTTCGGCGACCGAACCCAACGGCGACCCAACCGCGATCGGCTGCGGACCAGCGACGACTGACCGCGCCCGGGACGGTGGCACCTGGAGCCGGTTCGTACGGTCTGGCCGAGGGCTCGTCGCGCCGCGGATGTGGCTCGTGGTGACGCGTGTTGGGGCCGGACGCAGCGGAATGAATGCCAGGTCGCCGTCGCGGATGGCTTCGGCGAGTCGCTGTTCGGCCTTCCGTCGCCAAGTCGAGCCCAGGCTGGCGCTGATGCCGATCCGCGCGCCGGCCTGAGCCAGCGTGGCGCCCTCCAGACGGGTCTCGGCGATCAGGTGGGCTTCGTCGACGTCCAGGACGCCGGCGGCGACCGCGCGCGCTAGCACCAGCTCTGGGTGGTCCCACGGGTAGATCGGTGCGATCGGCCCGGTTGCCTCCACGCGCACCAGTCGGGCGTCGGACTCGGCATCGCGGGCCTTGCGGGCGGCGCGAACACCGGCGTCGATCAACCTGCCGCAGATACGCGGTGGGTCCAGGTCGATGGTCGTGAGATGCGCGACGAAGCCGGTCAGCAGCTCGGCGTCCAGATCATGGGTGTCACCGCGCCAGCCCGCGGCGAGCAGACCGGCGGCACGGCGCAGGCCCGGCATCGCGACGCCGACCGCAGCCACCACCCACGCTGGACCGTCGCGGCGGGCCCGCACCACCAACTCGCGCCACACCATGTCGCGGACGTGCGCGCTGGTCCGCGGCGAGAGCATCAGCGCGCGCAGACGCTCCAACGGAATGATCTTGTCGGGTAAGCCCTCCGTGCCACGGCCGTCGAACCCGACGTGGGTCGGCGGCTGAACGAGCAACAGGAACGCGCGTTCGGCCGCGGCAAGGGGAGAGGAGGGCCAGGAGCGAGCAGACATGACGACCTCGCAAATAGGGACCGGCGCCGCGCTTCGCTGCGGCGTGAGGTCCCTATCCGCGCACACCCACCGAACAGCACCGCCCGCGACCGCCTTCCCTCCAGCGTGTTTGGCCTGCTCAAGCGCGCTGTTCGCCCAACACCCAACGGCCCGGGCCGGTCGGGTGTGCACTGGCTGCGGCACCCAACGGTGCAGGTGCCGATGCTTGTTGGGTGGGGTTGGGTCGATGCGACAAGACGGCCGCCGAACTGCGGGTTCGTGGCCCGCTGCTGGTTCGAGCTGATCGATGTAACGGCGCCGCGCTACCGGATCGAGGAGGCGCTACCTACCTCGGTGATGATCCGAGTTCGATCGACGAGCGATCCGACGAGCGGGGCCCGCTCGATTCCGCAGACGTGACAGGACGGTGGTGGCCAGGTCCGTGAGTAGTGACCGCGTCGTTGGTCGCTTTCGACCAGGGCACGGCCGTTTCGACGACGGCCGACGACTATCGTGATCGGACAGCACAGTCACCGGGGGCGGTGACTTCCTGCCAGCAGTGGTTGATCCTCCGTTCGGATCAGCGCCTGCAGCGATCGTCGGGGCAGGGGGGCCTGGATGCGCGAGCAGGAGGTATGCAGACGTGCGGATAGCTCGGGTGGCATGGACGAACTATCGGCGGATCCCCGATGCCGAGTTGATGGTCCGCGACCGGCTGATGCTGGTTGGTCCGAACGACTCGGGGAAGTCGAGTGTGTTGCAGGCGTTGCACTTGTGCCTGGGGGCTGCCCGCAGCGAACTGTCGTCTGCTATCACCGTCCGGGACTTCACCGATATGACCCAACCTTTGCGCCTATCTGTGACTCTGACCGACCTCACTACTGACGAGGCCGCAGCATTTCCGGATGAGGTTGACGCCACTGGCGCCGAGGACACGGTGACCATCGCCGTGGAGGCGATGTTGGATGCCGCCAGCGGCGAGGACGGCTTCACAAATGACGTGGCCGAGTCCCTGACGGTACGGCGGTTCTTCGTGGACGCCGGCCACTCGCGAGGGCCCTCTCGTGCTCAGTTGGAGGCGATCTCCTGGTTCTTCCTGCCAGCCAGCCGGTCCCTCACTCGGGAACTCGGCGGGCAGAGTGGCATGCTGCGTGCGCTGCTGAACTCCTTGGACCTCATCGATGAGGCCGCCCAGATCGAGGCTGCGACAGCGGCCCTGAAGCAGGCAGTGGACCAGGCGACGACGGTAAAAAGCCTTAGAGAGGCACTAGCCTCCGCGTTGGACAATGCGCTTCCGCGACACGTTCAGCCGGATGACGTCCAGATATCGACCCCCATGGACCTAGGGGAGTCGGCTCTGTCGGCGATGTCCGTCACGATAGTGGACGGTGACCATCTCGCCGGGCTCGCGGCCCAGAGTGATGGACTGAAGGCCTTGTCCTTGCTGGCCGTACTTTCGGTGGCCCAGAGCGGCACGAAAATCGTGTGCGTGGACGAGCCGGAGAACCACCTGCACGTCACCGCTCAACGGGCGGTCATCCGCGCGTTTCAATCCTCGCCGTCGCAGACCATCATGGCGTCGCATTCGGCGGCCATGATCTGCCGCCTGCATCCGTGCGACGTCGTCGCGTTCGGCCCGGACCGCGTGCCACGACAGCTCGCCGCTAACTCGACTTTCGCCAGTGCGACAACCGCAGCGAAGTACTGGACCCCTGCGCTGGTCGAAGCCCTCACCGCGCACAAGATCTTCTTCGTGGAGGGCCAAAGCGACGTGATCGTGGTGGAAACCGTCGCTGACCTTATGGGGCTACGGCTGGACCGCGCTGGCGTCGCCATTGTTGGGCTGGATGGCGGAAGCTCTTTCCCGTCGGCCTACCGCCTACTGAGCACTCCCGGCTTCGGAGTGCCCGCCAGTGGGATGGTCGACGAGGACAAGCGCACTACGTGGGCCGACGGTCTGGGAGTCGACCCGGGCGCCCTCGAGGCGCAGGGCTACCTGGTGTGTCAGCCCGATCTCGAGGCCATGTACATCGATGCGTTGGGAGTGCCGCGGGTGCTGGAGCTGCTGCGGGCCAGCCCAGACGTGAAGGAGCGCAGCATCCTGCAGATGTCTGCTGCTGCCAGCTTGGATGAGGTGACGGCCGACGGGCTGGCGAAGTTCTGCCGCAAGTACAAGGTCCCCGCCGCGGTCGCGCTGTCGCAGGGGATGACAAGAGTCGACGCCGAGTCGATGCCGCTCCTCGTCAGTCACCTGAAGGCAATGCTGGGATGACCCAGCTGAACATAGAGAAGCCCATTGACCTGCTACGGCGTCTCCCGATCGACCGGGAGGTGCTGCTGATCGCCCCGGCAGGATGCGGGAAGACACAAGCGTTGGCGACCCGCGCCGCCGCGCTGATTCAGCAGGGTTCCGTGCGCTCACCGCGCAGACTGCTCGCCTTGACCTACTCGAACAAGGCACGGGACAACCTTCGGGTCCGGTTGCGCAGCGAGCTACCAGCCAGCGCCCAGCAACTGGTCCAGGTCAGCACATTGCACGGGTTCGCCGGCCGAGTGACCGCCGCGCACGGACGATGCCTCGGCCTGGACATGACTCGGACTCTGCCCGAGCAAGGTGCCCTGCGCCGGCTGCGCAGAGACGCTGGAATTTCCTACCAAAACAGCGACTACGTCGACGGCATCCTGACCCGCCACAAGCGGAACGCCGGGATCGACGATCAAGCTCTGCTGGACGCCCTGGCCGACAGTGGCTGCCGGGAGGCGGTCGCGTACGAGCAGGCGCTGCGGGCCGAAGGCCGGGTCGACTTCGATGACATGCTCAGGTACGGCGCCCGGCTGTTGAAGCTTGAGCGGGTCGCACGGCTGTACCGCCAGCATTTCGCCGGCGCATTGGTAGACGAGGTCCAGGACCTGAGCCTGCTGCAGCTAGAGATGATCGAATCGATCGGCGAACGCCGAGTCACCTACGCTGGCGACCCTGAACAGGGCATCTATGCCTTCGCAGGCGCCGAGCCGGCTTCAATCTTCCGGCGTTTGCGCGAGCGCGAGCCCGAGCTGGTGCCGTTGACCGTCTCGTACCGATCCAGCCCCGCCGTGCTGCGAGCGGTGAACGCGTTGGCAAGCGGGACCGGTGCCCCCGTGCTGACTTGCCACGATTCGACCAAGTGGGCGGAGGACTGCGCGTTCGCGAGTCTGGTCTCGACCAACGAAGACGCTGAGGCCCGCCACCTGCTGAGATTCATCCGGGACTATATGCACGGCTATCCCGAACGGTCGATCGGCATCCTCACCCGAGGTAACCGCAGGCTCTCGTACCTCCTACCCGTTCTAACCCACGCCGGACTGACCTTCCAAGACTGGAGCGTGCCCACACACGTTCCGTCGGTCATGGCATTGCTGCGCCGACACGCAGCCGCAGCCTGCGCCGATCCGGGCAGCCCGACGACCCACGGCGAGCGTTTGGTCGAGCTGTGCACGGCAGACGCGGCGCTGGGTGATGTCACTACACATGACGAGGTGCGCTCCGCGGTAGACATCCTCTTGGATCAGGTCACGCCAGGCGTGCCTCTCTCACAGGTAGTCGCGCGAATGCCCACCCCGCAACAACCAGATCGCCCAGTCGCGCCGGGTCTGCACGTTCTAACCGGTCATGCCGGAAAAGGCCAGGAATTCGACCTAGTCATCATCGTCGGCCTAGAGGACGGGAAGATCCCCGACTTTCGGGCCACGACCTCGGTAGCGATCGCAGAGGAACGACGCGTCCTGCATGTGATGCTGTCACGAGCCAAACACTCATTGCTTATAACACGAATCGAGAATGAGACACGGACTCCGAGGTGGGTGGCGCCCGCAAAGCGCTCACCCTGGTGGGACCTGCTCGCCGAGGTCGCAACAGAGATTGGCGCCCGACCGGCGCGGTAGGCGCTGTCCGGCCGAGTAAGCGGTCACTATGCTCGCCATGCGCCTCCGGGTGCCGGTAGAGGCGCTGTCATCCCAGGCAACGGCGAGGTGTTGGACCGCGAGCCGGGACGGCCAATATCACCGCCCGTGAAGCGACAGGTCGAACCCGATGAGCTGGTTGAGCACTGGACGCTGTTGGACGACGAGCAGGAGCGGGTTGTCGACGGGTCGCGAGGAAGCGCGGCACGACGAGGCTCGGAGCTGATCGCGCAGCAGTACGACCAGATGATCCGCTACGCCACCGCGATCCGCATCGGCCTCCACTGAGGCGATCCTGCGCCGGATCGCCAAGACCAACGCGATGCACCCCCACCTACCAGGCCATGATCGAGGTCAGCCGCGCGCAGAAGCCTCTGTTCGTGGCCCGCTACCTTGCCGGATCGGGACCTGCAGTGGGAGATCAACTCCGGTCTGAACGTCGTGGAGTCCTGGAACCGGGCAACGAGATCCTGTTTCTTCGGCAAGGGTGGGGACATCACCACCAACCGCCGCGACGAGCAGGAACTCTCTGTCCTGTGCTGCGGGTCCTGCAGTGCGCCCTGGTCTACGTCAACACCCTCATGCTTCAGGACGGGCTTGGCCGACGAGGGCTGGGACCAGGCGCTCACGCCGGAGGACCGGCGCGGGCTGACCCCGCTGTTCTGGACCCACCTCGCCCCGTATGGCGAGGTCAAGCTCGACATGAGCAGCCGGCTCGCCCTCGGCCGGACACCGCGGGGACCGTCGGCCGGCGCGTAGCCGCGGCGAGGTTCGGCACGGAGCCCTCGCCGCGTCGTGCTGCGAGGTCCTACCTGGCGCGTTCTGCTTCTACCTCTACCGGGGCCGTGGTGGGGGCGGTGGTGCTGCAGTTGCCGGAGGACCGGAAGGGTTCGGTGAGTTGGGCCAGGTATCGGGTCGGGTAGTGGGGTTTGGCGGCCATGCCGAGGTCGTCGCTGGTGAAGCCCCGGGTCGGGTCGTAGGTGTAGGTGCCCAGCAGCCGGTCCCAGACCAAGGTGTAGAGGCCGAAGTTGACGTCGCCGATGCCGGCCCATTTGAGGTGGTGGAACCGGTGGCCCTCGTTGAGGGCGAGGACGCGGCCGAGGGGGCCGACGCGGTAGTCGGCGTTGGAGTGCTGCAGCAGCAGTTGGACGGCGACGGTGAGGGCGAGCGCGGCGGCAACGGTGACGGGTAGGCCGAGCAGCAGGAGGGGCAGGACACCGGCGGTCATCTCCACGGTTTGGTGGAGGGGGTGTTTCATCAGGCCGTTGAGCCCGTACATGCGGGTGACCGAGTGGTGCACGGCGTGGAATCGCCACAGCGCGCCGATCTTGTGGCTGGCGTAGTGGACCAGGGTGATGCCGGCGTCTGCCACAAGGACCGCGAGGAGGACCTCGGCGAGGAACGGCCAGTGGTGCGGCCAGACGCCGTGCCCGGGGGTGAGGGCGGCGAGGGTGGGGATGGCGGCGACGCTGGCGAGGATGAGGGTCTCGTTGACGGCGCTGTGGGTGGCGTCGCGACCGGCGTCGCCGGTGCTGGCGTTCCACTCGGGCCGGTAGGGCAGGACCGCTTCGGCCGTGTAGGACAGAGCTATCGCCGCGCCGAGCAGGGCCAGCAGCCACAGTTTCGGGGCGTCGGCGGCGGCCAGGGCGATGCCGGCGCCGTTGACGCCGATCAGCAGCAGAGGCGCGTATCCGTAGCGGACCGCGGCAGTGAGGATCGTGGACACGCCTTCGAGGGTGGCGCCCAAGGCGGTCAGGGCCTTGCACGGATCCGCTGCGACCGGGGTTTCAGGCTCGCCAGCCTGCGGCGCGCAGCGCCTCGGTGGGGGTGAGGCCGAACATGGCGCGGCAGGTGCGGGTCAGGTGGGCGCTGTCGGTGAACCCCGCGGCATGCGCGGCCTGGGTAAGGGTGGCGCCGGCGCGGACCTGGTCCAGGGCGTTGCGCAGCCGGGTCCACCGCCGCCAGGCCGGGTAGGGCAGGCGTAGCTGGTCGTGGAACAGGTGCCCCAGACGGCTGGCCGAGAGTCCGACGAGGCCGGCCAGGACGGTCAGGTCGGGCGGGCCGTCGGTCCGGCGGGTACTCAGGTCCACCGCCCGGCGCAGCCCGGGGTGCAGAGGCGCGGGGTCGGCCGCCGGCACGATGGCCTCGACATGGGTCCAGGTCGAGGCGTGCTCGGGCGGGCCGAGGGCGGCCAGGTGGTGGGAAGCGGCGCGCGCGCCGGTGCTGGCCGGGTCGAGGTAGGCGATCAGGCCCTTGGCGTCCGGCTCGGCGGTGAGGGCGTGCCGGACGCCGGTGGGAATGATCGCGGTGTGGGCGCGGCGGGTGTCGCCGTGTTCGTCGCTGAGGTGCACCGCGCCGGTGGTCACGTGCAGGATCTGCAGGCAGGCGTGGGCGTGAGCGGCGGCGGTACCGATCCGGCCGGTGAAGGCCAGCAGCCCTGGCTCGACGACCAGGGCCCCCGACCAGCCCGCAGCGGCTGCGTCGGCTGGCGACGACTGGCTCACGCCACCGCCTCCGGATGCGCCCCCGGCTGGGTCACCTGGCCGGTCGGCGTCGGACGGCCGGGCAGGAACACCGCGGTCAGGACCGCGCCGAGCAACGCGACGACGGCGGCCGCGCCCAGCGCGAGGGCCATGCCGTGCACGAACGCGTCCGAGGCGTTCGCGGCCAGGGCGGTGTTGCCAGTGCGGGCGGCGAGGGCGCGCGCGGCGGCGACCGACTCGTCGGCGGCGTGTGCGGCGGGTGAGGGCAGGCCGGTGGTGTCCAGGCGGGAGCTGTAGCCGGCGGCGAGCAGGCTGCCCAGCAGCGCGACTCCGAACGCGCCGGCGACCTGCCGCAGCGCCATCGTCAGCGCCGTGCCCGACCCGGCCCGTTCCGGTGGAAGCACGCCGAGGACGGCGTCCATCGCCGGGGTCAGGCTCATGCCTGCCCCGAATCCGGTGAGGGTCAGCCAGGCAGCCACGAATCCATAGCCGGTCCCGACGTCGGTGGTGGCTCCGGCGGCCAGCCCTGCCGCGGCCAGCAGCAGTCCTGCTGCGACGGGCGTCCGGTAGCCGGCCCGGGCGGCCAGGGACTGCGCGATTGGCGCGCCGAGCACGATCCCGCCGATCAAAGGCAGCAGCCGCAGCCCGGTGCCGAACGCGTCGGCGCCCTCCACCAGCTGCAGATACTGCGGCAGCGTGAACAGCAGCCCGAACAATGCGAAGCTGGCCAGCGTCGCTCCAACGGTGCCCCACGCGAACTGAGCATCGGCGAACAGCCGCAGATCGATCATCGGCGCCGCGGCGCGCAGCTCCCAGACCACGAACCCGGCCAGCAGCCCGATCCCGGCCGCGGACATCCCCAGGACCAGCGGATCAGTCCAACCGCGGCCGGGTGCCTCGACGATGCCGTAAACGAGGCCGACCAGCCCGGCGGTGGACAGGACCGCGCCGGGCAGGTCGGCGCGCGGGGGCCGGGGATCCTTCGATTCGGGCATCAACACCGCGATCAGCGCTCCGGCCGCCGCGGCGATCGGCACGTTGATCAGGAAGATCGAGCCCCACCAGTAGTGCTGCAGCAGCCAGCCACCCACGATCGGCCCCAGCGGAAGCCCGGCACCGATCGCGACCACCACCACCGACAGCGCCTTGCCGCGTTCCCGCTCGTCGAACAGGACCGCCAGCACCGCCAGCACGATCGGCATGATGATCGCCGCGCCCGCGCCCATCACCGCCCGCAGCGCCACCAGCACCGCCACCGACTCCGCCCACGTCGCGGCCAGACACGCCCCGCCGAACACGACGAGCCCGGCCAGCAGCAGCCGCCGGCGGCCGTAGCGGTCACCCAGCGCCCCGGCCGGGAGCATCAACCCCGCGAACACCAGCACGTAGGCGTTGACCACCCACTGCAGCCCGCCGGTGCCCACCGCCAGGTCCCCGGCGATCGTCGGCAACGCCACGTTCAGGATCGTCAAGTCCAGACCCAGCACCAGCACACACAGCACCAGCGCCCCGAGCACCCACCACCGGCGATCACCGGCCCGCTCCGCCACCGCCACCACATCCGATCGTCGCCGAGCGATGTAACCTACAGTTGACGATGAATCCGGCCTAGACGTTATCATCGCTCTGTGGCGATTAAAAGTGATGTGGCGGCCGCGCGATCGGCCGATGACCTGGCGCCCGCGGCGGCGTTGTTCCGCGGGCTGGGCGACCCGACCCGGCTGGCGATCCTGCGGCGCCTGGCCGACGGGGAACTGCGGGTGGTGGACCTGACCGGCATGCTCGGCCTGGCGCAGTCGACGGTCTCGGCGCACATAGCCTGTCTGCGCGACTGCGGCCTGGTCACCGGCCGCCCCGAAGGCCGGCAGATGTTCTACGCCCTCGCCCGGCCCGAACTGCTCGACCTGCTGCGCGCCGCCGAACAGCTGCTCGCCGCGACCGGCGAAGCCGTCGCGCTGTGCCCCACCTACGGCTGCGCCACCGAGGAGGACCGATGAGTACGGCACCGGCCGCCCTCAGCGCGGCGGAGACTGAGCGGCTGACCCGCCGCGGGCTGCGACTGGCGCAGTTCACCGTGGTCTACAACGTGATCGAGGGAGCGGTCGCGATCACCGTCGGGCTGCTCGCCGGCCTGGTGTCGCTGGTCGGATTCGGCCTGGACTCCGGCATCGAATCCGCCGCCTCGGTGCTAGTCGGGCTGCGCCTGGCGGCCCGGCTACGCCACGGCGAAGCCGACGAAGCCAAAGAACGCCGCACCCTCAAGGCCGTCGCGGTCACCTTCTTCGTGCTGGCCGCCTACGTCATCATCGAGGGCGTCCGGAGCCTGGTGGGCGGCGAGGAACCCGAGACCTCGCTCGTCGGGATCGTGCTGCTGATCGCCTCCGTGGTGGTCATGCCGCTGCTGGCCCGGGCCAAGCGCCGCGTCGGGACACAACTGGGCGGGGACCAGCTGATCCTGGCCGACGCCGCCGAGACCAAGATCTGCGTCCTGCTCAGCATCTCCACCCTCCTCGGACTCGGCCTCTACGCCGTGACCGGCGCCGCCTGGCTCGACCCCGTCGCGGGCTTCATCATCGCCGCGTTCGCCGTCTGGGAAGGCAAGGAAGCCTGGGAGGGCGAACTCGTCGAAGACGATGACGACGACGACTGAGTCCTGAACTGACCCGCAGTAGCCCGACGCCAATCTGGTCGGCGCCATTCGGGACGCGGTTCCGATATATCGGGAGCCTGGTCGGTGGCGGCAGTAACCAGGGAGCGGCTCGACGCGGCGCTGGTCGACTACGAGCGGGCGCCGGCAGCCAACGCCGACATCTACGATCACCTCGGCGTGGGCCACACCGTCGCCCGCTGGGAAGGCCTGCCGGCCGCGGCGCCCCGCGCGCTGGACGAGGCCGACCAGCGTCGGTTTCTCCGCCAGGCCGAGAAGCTGGACTCCGCCCGGGACAAGGCGATCGCCTACTGCTCTTCTACACCGGCGTCCGGACGGCCGAACTGGTCGGCCTCGACCTGGACGACGTGCCGATTAGCGCCCGCAAGGGGAAGCGCTCGTCCGATCGGGGGAAGGGTAACCGGTACCGCGAGGTGCCGCTGCACGCCGAACCCCGACCGCCCATCAAGGCATGGATGGTCGAGTGAGCCGGCTGGCCCGGCGCCGACGAGACGAACGCGCTGTTCCTCAACCGCTAGGGCGCCCGGCTCTCCCGGCCGCAGCGTCGACGAGCTGATCGGTAAGAGCGCCGGCCTGGAGGGCCTCACCCGCACGTGCTGCGGCACACCTTCGGCACCCGGCTGCTCCGACAGGTTGCCGACGTCGTCCTGGTCGCCGAGCCGATGGGCCATTCCCTGCTCGACACTACTCGGCGTGACACGCTGCCCACCGCCATCGACCGGGAAGCCGCCATCGACCTCCTCATCGTCGACCGCTGACACGGTCCGCCGTTGCCTGTGGTGACAGTGCTCTTGCCGGCGCCCCGCCTTAGCGGCGGATCTTCCATGCCGGTTGGCGCGGGTCCTGCTGGGCGGAGGTCACTGAGGACAGATGGTGATGTTCGTCTGGGGCTGATTCGGCTGGTGTTCACGTGGTGCGGCGCTCCTTCGTGACGGGAAGCCGCAGGTCAGGGCCGGTGACGGTGGGGCTAGGGGTGTTCTTATGCCGGGACCTCAGCTCCACCCCAAGAAGTAGAACAGACGCCGTGCAGGTCAGGCTAGAGATAGCCCACCCGCACGGCGTCTGTCGTTTCCGGGGCGATTAGGGGCGCGTGCCCAACGCGTGCCCGATCAGGCTCCGGTGCGCTCCCTCGCGGCGTTCAGCATCGCGTCGAGTGACGCTGCGATGGCGTGATCCCGGTCGCTGGTCGCGTGCTGGTAGATCAGGGCCGCCCGCGGGCTCGCGTGGCCGATCCTGGCCATCAGCTCTTTGAGCGTGGCGCCGCTCTGCGCAGACCAGGTGCTCCCGGTGTGCCGGAGGTCGTGCAGCCGTAGCCTGAGTTCGCCGGGGATCTTCGCGTCCTTGAGCGCCTTGTGCCAGACGCGGTTGAAGTTCCGCCGTCGAGGGATGCCGCCCTGGGAACCGACGAACAGGCGGCCGGCCGGACCAGGTTGGGCGAACGTCGACAGGTGCAGCTCGACGTCGGCTTTGAGCGCGGTCGGTAGTGCGATCTTGCGCTTTCCGGCCTCGGATTTCGGGTCTTCGTCGATCTGGGTTCCGTCCTCCAATTCGATGGTCTGGGTTCTGATTTTCAGCTCCATTTTTGTGAGGTCGACGTTCCGGCGCCGTAGGCCGACCAATTCACCGAAGCGGAGCTGAGTGAACGTAGCCAGCAGAACGAGGAGCCGGTATCGGGGCTGAATTGCAGCGGCGATTGCCATTACCTGGGTGAGGGTTGCCGTCGGGCGCTCGGCTGCCTTGTCCTGGCCGGCGCCCTTGATGCGGCAGGGATTGCGGCGGATGATCTCGTCTTCGTCCAGCGCCGTGGCGAAGATCGCGTGAGCGATCCGGTACGCCTTGGCGATCGTCGGAGCACCGACGCCGTTGGCGGTGAGGTCGGCTCGCCATGTCCGGATGTCCGACGGGCGGATGTCTCCGACGAACTTCTCGCCGAGGTAAGGGAGGACGTGCAGCCGGATCACGCGGGCGTGCTCCTGCCGAGTACGGGGCTTCACCTCGCGTTCGGTGATCCAGCGGTCGGCGTAGTCGGTGAGGTAGATCTTTCCGGCATCGGGGTCAGTCCAGGCGTCGTGAAGGATCGCGGCGTTCTGCTGGGTGAGCCAGTCACGGGCGGCCGTCTTGGTCTCGAAGGTGTGCGGAGCGGTGCGCCGAATACCGTCCGGGCCGGTGTAGCGGGCCTGCCACCGTCCCGATTTGAGCTTTCGCGCACTGCCGAACGATGCCTTGGTGTTTTTGCGTGGCGCCATTTATGCGACGCTCCTTACTCGCCGGGATCGCCGGACGGGTTCAACGGTGCATGACTCGATGTAGGCCGTCAGTACCGATTCGGCGATGCGGACGTGTCGTCCGAAGCGTTGGAATTCGATGCGTCGTTCCTCGATCAGTCGGCGGGGGAATCGCTCGGTGGTGCCAAGAATCTCGGCGACCTGGGGAATGGAGAGGTAACGCTCTTTGGTGCTGCGGGCTCCTCGCTTCGTTGCGCCCGCTGGGAGCGCCGTAGGTAGCCGGGTCCGCTGATCGGTGCTCGTTTGGTGACTGCGGTTCGGCCGGACGTCGCGGCCGTCTGCGAGCCCGTTGTGTGGCCCGTGGACGGTCTGGAGCGCGGGGGTCGGTGTGGTGGTGACCGTAGGTGCGCGTCGAGGCGCTGAGGCGGGCCGCTTCTGAGTGGTCATTCGGCGCCTCGCACGAGTCGGAGTGGAGGGGTAGCCGTCCCAGCCGTCCCAGGGTCATTTCCGCTGGTCACGCTGGGACGGCTTGAATTGGCGGTACGGCTGAGCCGTCCCGGTTCGTCGAGCCGTCCCGCGCTGACCTGCACCGATGAGGTTGGGACGGCTGGGACGGCTTCCTCGCTCGGCGGTGCCGATTCGGGGCAGTAGCGCGCCCACGCGTCGGCGAAATCGGCGCGCTGGTAGCCCTTGCTCTGGCTACCGTCGGTGAACCGAATGTTGGACGACCGGATGTCGTACTCGCGGAGAAACTGCCCGAGCTTCATGGCCGACAGGCCGGCCGGACCGTAGTCGAGCCACGGTGCTTCCGGGTCGGTCTTCAGCCGGTCGAGCAGCACGGCGGTCGGCAAGACGGTGTCGGTTCCGAACGCAGTGCGGCAGTCGGCGAGCAGCTGCACGCGGAGCGACGTCTGTCCCTGGTCGCTTGCCTCGGCGGTGAGGGCGAGTGACGCAGCGCGGGCGCGTTCCGGCCAGGTGCCGCCGGCCTGGTCGGCGACGATGACCAGCGGTTCCCAGGTGTCGGCGGTGCGGTCTTCCACGGGCATCGCGGGCTCGGCCGATTCGAGCGCCTTCAGGTCGATGCGCAGCCACTCGGCGAGCTGGTCGGCCAGCTCGCGCAGCGCGGGCCGGTCGCGCCGGTGCCGGAACGGCGACACGGATTCTCCGGCCGTCCGGCGACGCATGTGGATGACGACTGCCCGGTCCTCGATCGTGTCGGGCATCGCGCCGATTCCGGCGAGCGCGGCCATCGCGAACGTCGGGATGTGCTCGACGCGGTTGTTCGCGGCGTCGTACCGGACGGCGGGTCGGTTGCGCTGGTGGCCGGCGTTGAGCAGGCCGCGCAGGTCTTCGTTGCCCTCGGCCTTCGGACCGAAGATGGTGTCCGACTCGTCGACCAGCAGCGTCGGTGGGTCGCCGGTGATCGAGCGGTACACCGCGGCCGGCGACGCGTTGACCGTGATGAGCGGCGCGTGGCTGAGTGCTTCGACGATGTCGAGCAGCCGGGACTTGCCGCAGCGCTTCTCCGGTGCGCGGATCACCAGGCGCGGTGCGTGCGCCCACGCGGGTTGTCCGTGCGTCGCGGCGATCCAGAGGACGACGGCGTCGGTGGCCTCTGGGGTCGGCAGGACGACATAGCGGGTGAGCGACGCGTGGACGGCGTCGAGCAGGCGCGCACCCTCGGATGCGACGACGGGCGTGGTCATGCTGCCTCCCTGAGCGTGTTGTGGGTTGGCGGGACGACGGGGGCGTCGCCGTGGCCGCTGAGTACGGCGGCGATCTGGGTGGCCAGCCATTGGGCGACGTTCGACGAGACGGCGTTACCGGCCTGCATGGTCTGCTCGCCCTGATTGCCGGTGACCAGGTACTCATCCGGGAAGCGTTGGCCGCGCAGGTGCTCGCGGGGCTTGAGCATCCGGAAGGAACAGTCCTCGACGTCGACGGTCGGCCGGACCAGCGCGGCGGACTCGCGGGTCGCCAGGGTGTGCAGCGGCTCGGCGGTCGTCTTGGCCGTGCCCTTGCGATACGGGATGACCAGGGCGTGGTGGTCCTGCGCGGTAAGGACGCCGAGTGGTTCGGAGACCACGCGCTTGACCATGTGCCGTGGCTCGGCGTGGCCACCGTAGTTCTTGACGTAGAACGCGTCTGGCGGAGCCACAGTCAGGTAGTGGTGGTGGCCGCTGGTCGTGATCGTGGACAGAGGTTCTTCGACCGGTTCGGCGGTCGAGTGGTTGCGCATCACGGTCAGCCAGGCCGGCGGGACCGTCAGGCCCTCGAATCCCTTCTCGTTGGCCAGCCGGGTGCGCATCGGCGCGCCGGTGCTTGTCGCTGCGGTGTTCCAGGTGCCGCCGCTCGGTACCAGCAGGGGCGGAATCGCTAGGCCGTCCCCGATGCGGACGGTGCGGGTGGGCAGCGGCCCACCGAACGCCGGGAAGGCTCGGCCATCGGCGGCCAGCGCGCCGTGATTGACGGTGATCATGCTCGGCTCGGTGGCGAACATTTCGAGTCCGGCGGTGATCCGGCGCATGGTGGCCGCTGCCAGCGGCCGGGGTCGGTCGCCGATCCGGGTGCCGAGGTCGGACCAGTCGATCGCGGTAGCGGCAGGGAGAACGTAGGGCTCGACCAGTCCGTTACGGCAGGTCGCGTTCGGGCATCGGTAGTCGTACTGCTGGCGGTACTTTCCGACCTTGCGTTTGCGCAGGTTGCGCCAGGCTTGGACGGCGTTGACGTCGGTCTCGCAGACCGGGCACCAGGCCAGCGGGCGCGGGGCGACGTCCGGCAGTGGGATTCCGGTGCGGGTGAACACGATGTAGAGCCGGTCGCGCCATTGGGGCGCGTGCGGGTTGTCCTCACCGCCGACGTGTGCGGAGGACACGGAGACGAATTGGACCTGGTAGCCGAGCTTGCACATGCCCTCGACCCACCAGTCGAACAGCTCCCACTTCCAGACGACATCGACGACGTTCTCGACGATGACGGCCTGGTATCGGTGCACTTCGGTGGCGCGGATGACGTCGTGGAACGTCGCGCGGGTGCGCTCGAATCCGGCCTGGGCGATCGGGCCGAACTCCAGTAGATCGAGCTGCCCTTTAGCCGACGATTGGCGTCCGCCGGACCGGCCTCCGGCCGGTGACATCTCCGTGCAGATCGGCGAAGCCCACAAGACGCTGGTGCGGGGTAGCCGCCGCATGTCGTAGTTGTTGACGTCGGCACACAGGTGCTCGGCGTCGCGGAAGTTCGCGGCGTGAGTCTCGATCGCTCGCGGCCAGTGGTTGGCGGCCAGCTTCAGTTCGAATCCGGCGGCGGTCAGCCCGATCGACGATCCGCCGGCGCCGCAGAAAATGTCAGTGAACGTGAGCGTCATGCGGCCACCTCGCGGGGGTTGCGGGAACCGGCGTCGAGGCCGGAGCGGACGGCGCGGCTGGTCTCCCCGGGCTCGAGTCCGGCGGCCAGTCCGGCGTCGGTGAGGACGGTGACGACCAGGTCGCGGTCGAGGGCGCCGGAGCCGACGAGTCGGCCGAGGCTGTAGGCGGCGGTGTTGAGCGCGTCGTTGCGGTTGCTGGTCGCGTTCAGGACGCGGTCCCGCTCGCCGGTGAGCGCGGCGGCGGCGTAGGCGTTACGGCGCTTCGCCGTGGCCAGCAACTCCGCCCATGCTCGACTCGGTCGAACCGGTGACGGGGCGGTCGGAGTCAAGGGCAGTGCTAGCCACGGAGGAAGTGGCGCTGGCGGAGCGTCGTACGTCGCGGTGTAGGCGTGGCCGTCGACCAGGGAGCCAGCAGCAACGACGTAGCCACCGTGCGCGCGGGTGTCGATGAGCCAGCCGAGGCGTCCGGCGGTGTTGCGCAGTTCGGGACCGTCGGGGTGCGCGTAGTACAGGTGGAGGCCACCGGACGGCGTGGCGACGGTGTAGGTGTCGAGCGGCAGGTCGGAGCTCGCCTGGTCGGCGAGCACGGCCAGCACGTCTTGCCCGGATCGGATGCCGGGAAGGCGCCACTCCTCCGGAGCGTCGGCGCCGTCCTTTGGGGTGTCGAGGTCGACGACGACGAGTCCGGACGGCCCGGTCGCGATGCCGACGTTGAAGGCGCCGGTTGACCAGCAGCGGCGGATGCGGTCGGGGTCGGTGGTGGCGCGGTTCTCCCAGTCGGTGATGGCGGGGCGCTTCTGGCCGGGGCGGAGCGGGAAGACGTGCCAGCCTCGGCCGGCGGCCGAGAGAGCAGCGTCGAGTAGTGCGTTCTGGCTGGTGTTCACGGGTGGTTCCTCCGGTGCGTTGAACAGGTCGGGCGTGGCGCTGGTCGGTGGTTCGGCGATCGGTGGAGCGGGGGTGCCAGCGGCCAGCTCGGCGGCGCGTCGGGCGTAGATGGCCTGGTTCCAGGCGGCGAAGTTCGCGCGGGCAGTGGCCTCGGGGTCGTCGCCGTTGCTGGCGGCGCGTTCCGACCAGGCAGCGGCTTGGCGCGCGTACCAGGCGGCGACCTGGTCGGGGCCGGTGCCGGCCTGGTGCAGGTCGCTGACCCACACCAGGCCGGGCGTCGGCTCAGAACGGCGGTTCGTCACTGCCGTGGTTCGTCGGCGCGGCGGGTGCGGCGGTCGACCAGGCGTCGTCCGGCGGCGTCTGCCCGGTCGGCCCCGAGCGGGTGGCCTTGCGGACGGTCGCGGTGGCCCAACGGAGCGACGGGCCGATTTCCTCGACGTCGACACCGAACATGGAGCGCTTCTCACCCTGGTCGGTCTCCCAGTGGTGCTGGCGCAGCCGCCCGGTCAGGACGACGCGGGAGCCCTTGGTCAGGGACTGCGTGACGTTCTCGGCGAGCTGGCGCCAGGCGGTGCAGGTCAGGAACATCGCCTCGCCGTCGACCCACTGACCGGACGCCTTGTCGAGGGTCCGGGGCGTCGAGGCGACGGTGAACTTGGCGACGGCCACGCCGGTCGGGGTGACTCGCATTTCGGGGTCGGCGGTGAGGTTCCCGACGATGGTGATGGTGGTTTCGTTGGCCATGAGAGGTCTCCGTTCAGTGCTTCGGGCGACGGGTGGTGTGGTGGGTGCGGCGCAGGTAGTTCAGGACGTGCCGGCCGAGGCGCAGCTGCGCTCCGGTGCCGTCGCAGGACGGGCACATCCGGAACCCGCGGCCGATCCAGGCGGCGCGGTGGCCGGTGCCTCCGCAGCGGCGGCAGCCGGTGAACGGCCAGACGAAACAGAGGCCGAGATAGGCGGGGAGGACGATCAGCGCGGCGAGCAGCAGCCACGCGAGGGGAACCAGGAGGTCACCGTAGGTAGCGGGATCGGGGGTAGAGGTAGCGGCGAGGGCAAGCACGGGATGCCTCCACGGGCTGTTTTTGGGCGTGAGGGGCCAGGGCCGCGACCCGCTACCAGCGGAAATACGGCCTGATGGGATGGGTTGGTGGTGGTAGCGGGTCGGGTAGCGCAGCCGCTACCGGTAGCGCGGGAGTCGCTACCCGACCCGATCGGTCAGTTGGTTACGCTCCGTTCGCCTCGCGGCGTTCGAGCGCGGTCCGGACGTCGGCGGCGCGGGCGCCCTTGAGGTTCTGGCCGTCGCGCTTGACGTCCTTGCTCGGCACCTTCAGTGCGCGCATCTGCGCCGAGATCGCGTCGGCGGTCAGGTCGGCGTAGTGCTCGGGGATACGGTCGGCGAGCCGTGCAGCGATGACCGTCCAGTGCAGACCGGTCTCCGAGACGGTGAACACGCTCGCCACGTCGGCGAGCACGTCGCGGGTCTCGCGGGCCACCTGCTCGCCGGCGGCCATGCCGGAGAGCGTTCCGGTGTGCTCGCGGAGTTTGCGGGCGGCGAGCAGGATCTTTTCCGCGTCCGGTGCCTCGGCGAGGTAGGTCCGCACCATGGGCGTTGCGTCCGAGGCGCCCCGGAGCATCCCGACGCCTTTGTACGTGGGCAGCAGCGTGGAGGAGTCGAAGCCTTCGCTGTAGGCGCCGGAGCCCAGGACCAGGTCGGAGACCTGCCAGGAGCCGGTGCGCAGCGCGAAGCGGACTTGGTGGTTGTCGCGGAAAGAGATGAACTGGCTGGCGACTTGCCCGTTGCCGATGCCCGAGGGTCGCTGGGTGGCGTCGACCAGGCAGATTCCGGCGGCCGGTGCGACCTTGACCAGGTAGACCAGCAGTCCGGCGATCTCCTTGGACTGCTCTCCCAGGTCGAAGTACTCCTGGAATTCGTCCATGAAGACGGCCCAGACGGGCATGCGGTACTTCGGGTCGCGGGCGATCTCGCGGGTGAGCTTGCCTTCCGGGCACACGTCGACCGGGAGCTGGGACAGCCGCTCGTAGCGGTCTTGCACCTCGGCCTTGAGCCAGCGGAGGAAGCCGAGCAGGATGTCGGCCGGGTCGCCGTCGCGGGTGAGCGCGAGACCGAAGGCGTACCAGTCGGCGACCAGCGCGAACCGTCGCCAGTCCGGCTTACCGCCACCGTCGAACACGGCGAGCTTCACGTACGGGTCCAGCGCGGCATAGAGCGCCAGCGTGCGGGCGGCGAACGTCTTGCCCTGCCGGGGCTGCGCACCGATGAGCAGCGAGGTCCACATCAGGTTGACCGAGACGACGTTGCCCCGCTCGTCGAGCCCGAATGGTGCCGGCTGCCAGATGTCGGTCGGCTTGCAGCGCAGCAGCGGCGTCCGGCCCGCCGGGAGCGCCAGCGGGTCACGGTCGGCGACCCACAGCACGTGCCGGCGGTGGCTCGACGGGTCACGCGAGATGAAGACCTGCGAGAGCGCCACATCCATGCCCGACGCGATGGCGCCCCGGGCCTTGACCGCGTCGTCCAGACCCTTGCCGTACGGCAGGTCGACCAGGACGTGCGAGCCACCACCCTCACGACCCATGCGCGAGCCGAACTGGATCTGCTGACCGGCCTTGTCCGGGTCGCCGAGCTTCGCCGCGTAGTACGCCCGCAGCACGACGTCGGAGTTCAGCTTCCGGAAGCGTGGCGCCACGATCGCCGTCCCGATGATCGTGCGACCGGCCGGACGGCCGACGTGGGCCAGGACCAGCAGCGCCCCCACCAGTGCGAGCCCCAGGTACAGGCGCGGGACCAGCGCCCACGCGATGAATCCGCCGATCAGGATCGTGACGGCCTCGGTGCCGAGGACGATGCCGCGCCACAGCCGGGTCGACTTGATCTCGCGGTGGATCTTGAGCCATTCATGCGGGTCGTTGGCGTCGGCGGTGTGCTGGAGCAGCGCGAAGTGGTTGCGCACCCACCACCAGCCGAGCTGGAGCCGCACCACGCGGAGCAGACCCCGGAGAGCGAACCAAAGCGTCTGGAGCAGGTACCAGGGGGAGCGGATCGCGTGGAAGCCGGACACGTAGGCGACCTGCCCGAGGAACCGGGCAAGGGTGTCGCGCAGGTTCTCCGGGCGCAGTGAGACCGGGATGATCGGCCGGCGCGTGCCCTCCGGAGCGATCACCGGGGCGTCGACCAGCTCGCCCACGAGGGGCGTCTGGTCGGCCGAGTCCAGTTCGATCTCGTAGGAGGTGTCCCACACCTGTCCACGCCGACCGCGGGCGGCGTCCAGGTCGACTACCTCGGCGGTGCTCCCGTCCGGGCCGACAGCAGGTGTCGAAGTGTTCAGGTCGTTCTCGGCGCGATTCCAGTCGAATCGGCCCGGGTCGTGCTGGTCGTTGGGGCTCGTCATGATGGGTCTGCCTCCCTGGCAGTCGATGCGGGGTGGTGAGGAAGGCGGACCGACCCGAACACTCTTGGCGGGGTAGGCGGGTCGGTCCGCGTCGTCAGCGGTCGTGGAGTAGGTGGGCGAGCGCGGCGCCCATGCCGAGTACGGCGACGGGCAGACAGGCGACCAGGGTGGTGATCGGCCAGGGCGCCTGGGTGACGTTCGCGGCGGCCATCTGGTGGTAGGCGATCTGCCCGAGCGCGCCGAGCGTCAGTGACCCGATCGCGGACCACTTCGCGAACCGGCGAGCACGCGGCGGGACAGCGGGAGAGAGCCAGGCTCGGAGCGCGTAAGCGGCGTACGCCTCCATGCCGATCGGAAGCGTGATCGCGGTGTTCAGCTCGAACTCGTCCCAGATGCCCGGGAGCGGGTGCACGATGCCGAACCCGGTCAGCTCGCCGAGTCCGACCCAGCCCGACCAGATGGTCACGAACGCGCCGAACGCCAGCAGCAGCACCGGCCACGAGCGGGGCACCCGACCGGTCGTTGGTGTCTCCTCGTGAGTCGGCGTGCCCGGGTGTCCGTCCTCGCTGATCTGCGGCGATGCTTCGGGGGTCGGGGTGGCCTGAATCGGCGCTGACGGCTCAACCGTCACGGTTGTGGTCTCGATCGGAGCCGGGGCCACCTCGACCGGCACCGGGTCCGACTCGTCGGCGGTGACGAGATGCAGGCGACCCATGCCGGTCTCGCGTCCGGTCGGTGCCTCTGAGGTGAGCACGTCGCGGAGCGCACCTGCCTTGGGTGCACCGATCCGGAGTTCCTGCATGAGCTTGTTCCGCGACGGCAGCGAACCCAGAGCTGAGGCCAGCTCTCGGGCGCGCGGTAACAGCGCCTCAATCGAGGCCGGGTAGGTGCTTCCGGGCTTGGTCACGTCGGTGGTCATCGCGTGCGCCCCGTTCCACCGCATGCAGTGCAGCGCTTGTACGTGTAGCCCGATCCGCCCGCGCTGTGCGCAGTCGAGCCGTGGCCGTTGCACGTCTTGCAGGTCTGCTCGGCGGCCATCACGCCACCCCCGGGAAGTCGGACCGGATGGCCGGACGGGCGGCCAGGTCGCGGAGCGCGAGTACACGACGCTCGGCCCGACGCAGCCGGCGCCAGTCGAGCGCGGACGGGCGGACGACCGAGACGATGCGTATCTCGGCATCGACCACGTCCAACTCAGCAGCGATCATCGGCCACTCGGCCGTGATCGCTGCCAGCTCGGCGGCGGATGGCTCTTCGTTGTCCTGGGTGCCGTGCGTGGGCACGGCGGCACTTACGATCGACATGCGTCAACTCCCCTTACCTGGATTGACGTGCTGGTTCTCGCTGGTTGGCGCCAGCGGGAACCGACCTGTAACGCGGCCGTCCGGTGTTGGCGCACCGGGCGGCCGTTGGCGTTCGTGGGCGGCTACCCACAAGCGCAGAGTACTGACTCAGTCAGTACTCGGTCAATGGCCGTTCCGGGCGGAGCCAGCCTCTTCGCTGACCACACCATGAAGTTTGGCGAGGTCGGAGCGACTTCAGCAGGGCGCAAACGGGGGCGCAAAGATGCAAAGCCGTACCGCGTGTGCGCCCCGGTGTGTTGCGATAGCGGGGAGGAGGTGCGGCACGCCGTGGAGCCACCACGCAGGAACGACCAGCTCGCCGGTCTGATGGCCGAAGCGAACATGTCCAACAAGGCGCTTGCTCGCGCCGTCCGGGACTGGTCCACACGCGACAGGCACCCCGTTCGCTGCGATCACACGTCCGTGAACCGCTGGCTCGCGGGCATGCGACCCCGGGGCCGAACCGGTCAGTACATCGCCGATGCGATCGGCGAACGCCTCGGACGAACCGTGACGCTGGCCGACGTCGGCATGTCGGCGACCGAGGCACTCGATCCCGAACTGGGCATGACCTACGGCACCGAACCAGAGGACGTCGGCGCCGTGCTCTCCCGACTGTGGCGCGCGGACCTCGACGACATGCGACCGATCCTCGACGCGCCACCGAAGGCGTCCGCCTGGGCCGAAGCGTCGCTGGCGTGGCTCGTCCGGCCGGGCCGCGACGACCTGGTCGAGCGCGCGGCCGGCGTCCGCGTTGGCCAGTCCGACGTCGACGCTGTGCGCGCCACCACCGCGGCCTTAGATCGGCTCGACAACGACTACGGGGGCGAACGCCCGCGTCGGGCGCTGATTCAGTTCCTGCACTCCGACGTCGCGGGCCTGCTCGCCGGCCGCTACGGCGAGCAGGCCGGGCGGCAGCTGCACGCGGCGGCAGCGGAAGCCACGCTGCTCGCGGCGTGGGCTACGTACGACGCTGGCGTGCACGGGATGGCGCAGCGGTACTTCATTCAGTCGCTCCGCCTGGCACAGGCAGCTGACGACGTGCTGCTGGCCAGCAGCGCACTGGACGCCATGAGCCACCAGGCGACGTTCCTCGGCCGGTCGCGGGAAGCGGCGAACCTCGCGCGGGCGGCTCGGACCGGCAGCCAGCGTTACGCGACACCGACGCTCACCGCGCACTTCTACGCGATGGAGGCACGCGCGCTGGCGGTCGGTGGCGACGTTGTCGGAACGCAGAAGGCACTCGGCGAGGCGGTCAACGTGTTCGAGCGTCGGCAGCCGGGCAACGATCCCGACTGGATCTCTTACGTTGACGACGCCGAGCTGGCGGCCGAGCTGGCGCACAGCTTCCGGGACATCGGGCGCAGCGCCGACGCGGTCACCTACGCCGTGAGCGCGCTGGCCGGCAGCGGCGGTGCGTCCGCTCGGAGCGACTTCTTCGTCACGATGGTGCAGGCAGCCGGACACCTCGGCCAGGGCGACGTCGAGCAGGCATGCGTCACCGCACGGGCCGCACTCGACCTGGGGGAGCAGGTGCGGTCCGCGCGGTGCGTGGAGTACTTACGGCAGTTCCGGAAGCAGCTCGCGCCGCACGCGGCCAGTGCGCACGTGCGCGAGCTGGTCGGGGCCGCTGGCGAACATCATCTGTGGGTGGCCAGCCGAACGGCTCGCGGTTCCTAGAACGGTGCCCAGTCCTTGCGGCTGGCGCCTGTGCGGAGACTGTCAATCCGCTTCGCCAGCTCGGCGTCGACCTTCGCATCACCGTGGCCGGCGTTCTGAGCCATCCACGTGACCATCAGGAACTCTTTCGTTTGGGCCAGCGTCTCGTAACCAGGCCAAGCGAGCATGTCGAAGCCATAGACGTCAGTGAACGCTCGGTACTCGCCCTCGTTGTGCCAGCCGTACCGGTCGAAGAACATGGCGGTCTGCAACAGGTCCCATTCACGCGGGCCGATCGCGAACCCATCCAGGTCGCCGAACAGCGGACGGTCGTTCCGGTCCCGGAAGACGTTCCCGACGTTGGCGTCCCCGTGGACCACGCCGATCGGTAGGGCGAATTCGAGTCCGTCGTAGGCCTCGGTCAGCTCCTTGGCCTTGTCACGCAGGAAGCCTCGCTGGTCTTCATCGAGGCCGTCGGCCTGGTCGACGCGATCAGTCGCGCGGCCGAGCGGTTGCAGGTTCGGTAGGTCGAGGGAGGCCGGCGGCGTGAGCGCGTGCAGCTGGCGCAGCAGCTCGGCCAACTCGGCGGGTGTGCCGTACTCGACTTCGTCGGAGGCAGACTCCCACAGGGTCACAATGCGGCCGTTGACCACGATTGGCTGCTCGAGGTCCAGGTCGAGAACACGGACGGCGGGGATACCGGCCGAGGCAAGCCACTCGGCCACCGCAACCTCGCGGCGGGCGACTGGCAGCAGCGATTCGGAACGCCCGACGCGGGCGATGACGGGAAGGCCGCGTAGGCGGAACACGGCGTACGACCCGAGACGCACCAGTTCGGCGTCTGCCGGGTCGTACGGCAGGTCCGCGGTTGCAGCGGTCAGAGCTTCGTAGGCGGTGTCACGGTCGAAGGGGGCGCGCGCAGCAGCCACAGAGAGCCTGCCTTCCGGACGGAGCTGTCTTCAGTCTGCCGTCTCGACATCGCTCGTGTCCGCCGGCACGGGACGTCCGCCGACGCCGGGGCGCGGGCGCTGCTCGTGCCACTCGACGATGCGAGCCGGACGCCACATATGGGTGCGGCCAACAGTCATGTCGGGTTCGGGCATCTGCCCACGCTGGCGGTAGGAACTGACCGTGCCGACACGCAGATTCAGGTAGGCGGCGACGTCGGACGTCGTCCACCACTCGGCGTCTACTGATGGAGGAGGGACGGGCTCTTCGTTGACGCGGGGCACGCCTCCAACGGTATGCCACGCTCTCTGCGAGCTTCAGACCGGCTGATGCAGGAGATTTCTTAAAACGTCGTCGTTAGGCGAAAGCACCGAAGCCAAGAGTCCGACGAGTCGCGGACGACTGATCTGGCGTGAAACGGTGATGGGATGCTGAGCGGGCTCCTGCGCCGATGATCTACCTACGCCCGGTCCTCAGACGCCCCCTTGATTCCGCTGGCCAGACCGGTACCAGGAACACTCACGAGTCTCGCCATTAGCTTAACAACCCCGAAAGCCAAGCGAACTCAATTTGCCCCATAAGGCCGGTCTCTTAAATCTAAGTTTGGCCCTAGTTCATGCTCGGTCTGCACTTATAGTCGGGAGGTCCCTGTCCATCGTAGAGGGAGACGGATTCGGTGAGGGTTTCCGAGTACTTTGGTCTCGACAGAAATCAGCCAGCCCTGGACTTTCTCGACGTATACGTAGATCGGGACGTGCCCCTTTTCATTGATCCACGGGCTATCCGCATCCAAGAAACTGAGTGGTCCAAGAGCTGCGAAGCTCTGTTGCAATCCTTCTTCACGGAGGTGCTATTAGCCCTGGTGCCAACGAATTACAGTCGCCTTACTGAACTTCTTGGAGAATTAAAGGAGCCAAATGAGACGCACCTAGGCTATTCGAAGACGGCAGGAAGGGGGCGTGGTCTCGGAGGTGTAGATGCGGAGAACTTGATTCAACGTCTCATGGAAAGCCCAGCGGCTCAGTCTGGCCTGCTTTCCGACCTGGAAGACTCTGCACTTTTTGTCGAAGGTATTGACCTCGACATCATGTCGGACATGACCACACACATAATCAGAGGGGCCCTGATTGGCTACACCCAGCGCGCCTGTAGCTATTACGCTATACCGATGGAGTTGCAAAAGAGTGGACCCGTGTGGAGTCCAGATGCTTTGGAGTGGCATGAGGATCAAGTGGAACTGCCGAGCATCGACGGCGAGCGACTTCTGCTAGTGCCCAGATCAATCGCTCGCAAGATCCCCGTTCTCGATAGAAAGAAGTTTTATCGCAGGCTGGTGACGGAGCATTTGATGGACAAAGAAAAGGACTCCGCATCTAAGCTGGTTCAGCTACTCAAAAGTGGTGACCAAGAGGCTTATCGCAAAGAGCTGGCGATGAAGTATCCGGCGTCGAAGCTGGCGATTATCGAGTACAGCACGGAGTTCGAAGGCGCGCTGTCGAAGTATAAGGAAAGTCTAAATAAGACGAGTTCGCCCCCGCTATCGCACGAAAACTTGGCGCGCGAACTTGACGTGCCGACGCCGGACTATGACCAGTTGTTGTCAGATCTGCGCAGGGTCCCCGCTGGGAATGCCGGAGCAACGCTCTACCATCGGGCCGCGGAGAAGCTTCTCACGGCTTTGTTCTACCCGCATCTCGCCAATGTGCAACTAGAGAAGGAAATACATGAAGGTCGGAAGCGCATCGACATCTGTTATGACAACCTTTCTCCATACGGCACATTCTTCTGGCTAACGACCAACTACCATGCGCCCGTTGTTCCCGTTGAGTGTAAGAACTATGCCCGCGATATAGAGAACCCGGAACTTGATCAAATATCCAGTCGCTTCTCGGATCGGCGTGGATGGGTTGGAATGATTGTATGTCGAAGGTTAATGAAGAAGGATCTCTTTTTAAAGCGTTGTCGCGACACTGCTCACGATGGTCGCGGTTACATCCTGGCTTTTGACGACGAAGATTTGGTGGAAATGGTAAAGGAACGCAAGATTGCTGTCAGTGAGTCCAACAAGAATAGGCGGGCGCTGTTCAAGCTGGTTCGAGAGCGCCTAGACTTCTTGATCTCATAGAATTTTGACGCTGGTTAGAGAACGTATAGCAGCCACCTTTAGAGGCCATTCATCCCTAACGCTCACCTTCGCCGGGCACGGCGAAGGTGAGCGTTCGATCGTCAACCGCGGTATGGACCTAACGCGCCGCATTCAAATCGACATCGATGCCCGCCGTCCTCATCTCTCGGCCTAGCTCGAACCGCCAGTCGGATCCGAGGGAGGTGTAGAGCATTCCGCTTACGTCTGAAGGTAGCTCAACATCAGCTTCATGGATTGCGGCGACACGCTCGCGCCCAAGCGCTGAAATAAAGAATCCAAGTTCTAGAATGACGTTTTGTCGTGCACGTAGCCGAAGATCGGCTGAGCCCCGAACGCCGCCCTCATCGTCGCCAGTCAGCAATACGATGGCAAAGCCAATAGATTCTGCATGGTCCTCGAATTTTTCGATGATAGTGCGCCCGGAGTTAGGCATCTCGCGCAAGATCACCGGCTCCCGCTGTGTGACCTGCCTGATGAATCTGGCCACCGTTTGGAGCGTCGCATTGTCGTGGCCGTGCACGATGAAGACATCCTGTGCCGTACTGGGGACATCACGTCGCTTAGAAACCGTCTTAGGCGTGCTTTCCGGGTAGAGGGCGAGGCGATCCTTGATGGAGTTCAGACGCCGTATATCCGCCGAGATGTCTTCGATGAGTTCGCGGTATTCCTCGGCGGGGGTGGATGATCCGCCGAATCCAACGGTGATCCTACTGGAGTATTCATTTGCGAGTTCGGAGGTCGTGAATGAACGCTTCAGAAGCGTGACATTATATTCGCCCCAGCTGTAGTACTCGTTCCGGAGTTCTTTCAGGCTCCCTGGCTGAGCGATCTGCCGACTTTTGAACTCTTCTCCTAGCGCTATCCGATCCTCAAGCGCTGCCTGTAGATCGCCGCGCGAAACCAATAGGTTCGGTTCATTTTCTGTTGATCCGTGAGACGGCGGGTTAGATGCCATGGGAGTCGAGTACCTCGTGAGAGAAGTGAGTTCTTCGAAATCTTTATGAGTGGCGGTCGGTCGTGCCCGACTCCTACTGTTGAATTGCATAGGGACGAATTACAAGTGCCGGACCAGCTATCACAAGATCCTGTGGTTCGCTCGACCGCTTCTGCCCTTTGCGGCCAGATGCTCGCCGCTGCTCGCGGTTCAATTGCGAAAAACTTGCCATCCCAGGAATTTGGATTATTTCCTTCCTGTCGGTCTTGCTCACCCGCTCGACGACGCGGCCGTACACAGTGGCACGGCCGGCGAAGCGATCGACATTCACCTTCGTGTAAGAACGGTCCAAGTAGAGTAGGGCTGGCAGCTCGACTCCGTCGATATGGTCGATCTTGAACAGAACGGGGAATGTCTCGCGTATCAGTTCTTGCAGCTCAGACAACTGTTTGAGCGTTTCATCCTCGTTACCACTGATCGGGAGAAATCCTAGGCGCTGGCCTAGTTGCAGAAGGTTTTGAAGCTGGTCTGCGGCAGAGACCATAGCGATGAGTGGCGGGACGGTAAGTTGCCCAGAAAATTCACAAAAGCTGTTGTCCGTCGCGGTGTTCCACGTTGAGGTCAGGTCGGCTGCGGCGGCTGCCACCGTCTCGTACTCGTCGTTAGTGATTTCTCGCCATAGCTGACGAAACCGCTTGGCATTGCTCGCGTCTTCGGGCTGCTCGCCGCCTGCGGTCGAGGGAGTTCCTGACTCGTCGACCTCAGCAAGTAGGCGCTCGATCGCCGGTGAATCTATGTACAGGAACTCGCGAAACCTGCTCATATCACCTCTTTGTGATTGCGCGCGGTGCCATGTGAAGGATGCACAGACTAGCCGACCTCCCGGCTCGCGCTCACGGATGTGTTCCGACGGAGGTTTGCGCGTGCCCAACCCGTGCCCGATCGAACAGGGTTGGTGGGGGAGCCACGGTGAGTGGCGGTGATCCGGTCGACAGGTGCCCGGCCCGCGCGCTACCGAGGTCACCCGGCGTCGCCGAGGGCAGTCCTGGCAGTGTGGGGGTCAGGGGTTCGAGTCCCCTCAGCTCCACCCCAACAGGTCGACACAAACGCCCTGGTCGCTCGGTACGCCGAGCAGGCCAGGGCGTTCGTCTTCTCCGGCCGCCCTTCCGCGCGAGTCGTGCCGCCCGTGCCTCGGTACGCCTGTGGCCGTGTAGCCGACACCTGAACGTTGTTTCGACCGCCGCCATGACAACACTGAGTTGCAGACCGTGCGGCTGCCGCCGTGATCCGGGTACTGAAACGACTGCGCTGTCAGGCAGGGATCCGGGCATCGAGGGCGGCCTGGACGAACGCGCGGACCAGCGGCGTCTCGTTGGCGCTCCGCCACACCGCTGCGTACTGCAGGACCGGCGCATCGGTGATCGGTACGAACGTGATGTCACGACGCGACCGAGTGACGGCCACATGGACTCCGACGGGGGACACGACGGCACCGGTGGCGATCGCCGCAAGACCTTCCGCGAGCGTGGCCACGGTGTGCGCGCGCCGGATGGGCCGCCCGGCCGGCGTGACCAACGGAGTGTGCATCTCGAAGAGGTAGTCCGGAATGGGCCGGTCCAGACCCAACACCGGGTAATCGCCGAGGTCTTCCATCTCGACCTGATCCCGGTCGGCCAGCGGATGATCGGCGGCGACCGCCAACGCCAACCGCTCCGTGTGCGTGTGCGGCCCCACGGTGAGGTCGGGCTCACGGATCGGTAGCCAGAGCACCGCGATATCGATCCGGCCGGCACGCAGCCCGCCGAACGGGTCGGACACCACGATCTCGCGGAGGCGGAGCTCGCACTGGGGATGCCGCTGCCGGAACAGGTCGAGGACGGCCGCGATCTCCGTGTGGTGGGTGTCGAACGCGCCGACGGTCAGCGTGCCCGCATGCCCGCGTGCGGCGGCCGTAGCCTCGTCGATGCCCGCCATGATCTCGCCGTAGCCGGCGGCGAGCCGGTCGCGCAGTCGCTCGCCGAGTGGGGTGAGCCGCACGCGGCGGCTGGTCCGCTCGAACAGGGCACCGCCGATGCGCCGCTCCTGCTGTTTGATCGACTGACTGACTCGCGCCTGGGACACGCGGAGGTGCTCGGCAGTACGCCCGAAATGCAACTCTTCGGCCAGCTTCAGGAAAATCTCGATGTCGCGCAGTTCCACCCGGCCGGTTCTCCTCCCACCACCGCGCGATCGGGAAGCTACGGCTGGCTGACCTCGAACGATAACCGAGGGCTAATCCGTCGGCTCGATCTTTTGCGTTGTTCGAGCCCTGGACGGGCGCGATCGTCTGTTTCATGAGCGACTGCTTGACCGACATCGTGGCGGTGTCGGATCGTCCCGGGGTCTCGCGGTGGCACGCCGTGGCGCCGAGTGGCTCCGTGGTCGGGTCGGCCAGTCTGCGGCCGGATCTGCCGTTCCCGTCCTCGGTGCCGAGCGTTCCCGAGCTGCGGCTCTACGTGGAGCCGGAACAGCGGCGTCGCGGCATCGGCTCGCGGCTCCTGACCGCCGTGCAGGAGCGGGCCACCGAGACACGACTGGCCACGGACGTGGCCCCGGACTCGCCGGGGGAGTCGTTCTGCCTGCGGCACGGTTTTCGGAACCCACGCATCCGGCGCCATGACCTGCTCACCTACTGCGACGTGCACCAAGCGTGGCTGGGGGAGCTGGTCGATGCTGAGCATCCCGGGTACCGCTTGACCCACTGGACCGGCGACCTGCCGAGCACGGCCGGGGCCGAGGCACTACTGCGCGGCCCGAGCCGGCCCGGTAACGCGGTGTTGACCGCGGCCGACATGGATGGCGACCTGGCGGCCTACGTCGTTGCGGTCGTCGGCGGCCAGCTCCAGCCGCGGGCCCGCCAATACGGGCCGACAGTGTTTCCCGAGCACCGCGGGCGGCGGCTGGGACGCTGGGTCAACGCCGCCTTGATTCGGCGATTGCGTGAGGTCCATCCGCATGTCAGCGAGATCGAGACCGCCACTGCCGGGGACGGCCGCCACTCGGTCGGGACCCTCGAGGATCTCGGATTTCGCCTTCTCCGCCGGATGCGCCGCTACGAGCTGACCCTTTAACGCCACTCCACCACCGAAGGTAAGGACGAAATGACCGCGCACCAGCTAGCGCGCAGAGTTGTGCCGGTGCTGTTCACGATCGTGGTGGGCATCTCCCACGTCGCGTTCCGCCGCTTCCTGTCGCCGACGTCTGGCTCCTGCTCCCCCCGTGGCTCGCCGTCGCGCCCGGCCTCACCGCGAACTTGCTCACCCTCCACCGCGCGAATGCTTGGGGTCTTCAGATGTTCACGAAGTTCGGGCGACTCGTCGTCCACCATCCATGGAAAGTCGTCGCGATCTGGCTCGTGCTGCTCGTCGGCTCGTTCTTCGCGCCGTCGCTGGCTGACCAGGTCAGCACCGATCAGGCCAGCTTCCTGCCCTCCCGCTACGAGTCGGTCCAGGCTCAGGAGTTAGCCGAGCGCGCGTTCGACCAGGGCGACGGGGCGACCGCCACCATCGTCGTGAAGCGGAACGACGACCAGGCTCTCGAACCGGCCGACACCGAGCGCGTCGGCAGGCTCGCGCAGACGCTGCAGAGCGCCGGTATCGAGCACGTCGGCGCTGCGGTCACCGGGCCGCAGGCCGTCTCCCCGAACAAAGAGGTCCAGCTCGTCAACATCGCGCTCATCGGCGCACCCGCCGATCCGGTGCTCGGCGACGCGATCGTCGCGATCCGCGACAAGGCACGGTCCACGCTGGCGGACTCCGGACTGTCCTACGCGGTGACCGGAGACGTCGCGCTCATCGTCGACAACCAGGACGCGTTCGACAGCGCGCTGATGATCGTCAGCATCGTGACGCTCGTCCTGGTCGTCGGCCTGCTGCTGGTGATCTATCGCAGCCCGGTCGCGGCGTTCCTGCCGGTGGTCGTCGTCGGCGTGGTGTCGGCCGTGTCCAGCGCGACCATCACGCTGTTCGTCAAGGCGTTCGGCATGCAGGTCGACCAGTCCCTGCTGACGATCCTCACCGTCGTGCTCTACGGCGTCGGTACCGACTACATCGTCTTCCTGCTGTTCCGCTACCGCGAGCGGCTCCGCGCTGGGGACGCCTCGAAGAGCGCGCTCACCACCGCCGTCAGCCGGGTCGGTGAGGTCATCGCGTCGGCCGCCGCGGCGATCGTGATCGCGTTCGGAGCCCTCCTGCTCGCGGTGTTCGGTGGCTTCCGGAGCCTGGGACCGGGCCTCGCCATCGGCGTGATCGTCATGGCGGTCGCGTCGGTCACGCTGGTGCCGGCCATCGTCTCGCTCATCGGCCCCAAGGTCTTCTGGCCCTCGAAGTCGTGGCAGCGCACTCCTCGCGGCAGCGTCTTCGCAAGCCTCGGCCGGTTCACCGGACGTCGACCGGCGATCGTCGCCCTCGCCTCTGGCGGCGTCATGGTCGTCCTGGCGCTGGGCGTGTTCGGGCTCAAGGTCGACTACGACCAGGTCGGCCAGCTCCCCGCCGACACCGAGTCGGCGCGGGCCCTCGAGGACCTGAAAACCGGGTTCCCCGCCGGTGCGCTCAACCCCACCACCGTCTACCTCCGCGCGGACGACGGTCAGCGCATCGATCCGGCGACGATCCCTGCCTATGCGCAGGCGTTGACCCGCGTGCCGGGCGTCGGGAGCCTGATGCCCGCAGCCGACGGCAAGCCCGCCACGATCACCGACGACGGCACGGCCGCCCAGATCAACCTGTTGCTGGACACCAGCGCGTACTCGACCGCGGCGCTCGACCTGGCCGGCGACGACCTGCGGCGCATCGCGCACGACCAGGCACCGTCCGGAACGACGGCGCTGGTCGGTGGCGTCAGCTCGGTGTTCGCGGACATCCGTGACGCGAACAACCGCGACCTCCGGGTGATCTTCCCGGTGGCCGGAGTGCTGATCGCGGTGATCCTCGGGCTGCTCCTGCGTAGCCTCGTCGCACCGCTCTATCTCATGATCGCGGTCGGCCTCGGCTTCATGGCGACGCTCGGCGCCACGGTCCTGGCCTTCCAGGGGGTCGGTGACCGACCCGGCCTGTCGTTCTCGCTGCCGATCATCCTGTACCTGTTCGTGGTCGCGATCGGCACCGACTACAACATCCTGATGATCGCCCGGCTCCGCGAGGAGGCCCGAGCAGGCAACGAGCCGCGCGCTGCCGCATCCCTGGCGATCCGCCACGGTGGTCCGTCCGTCGCCGCAGCCGGGCTCATCCTCGCCGGTACGTTCGCGTCGATGCTGTTCGCCGGGGTGTCGTTCCTGGCCGAGATGGGCTTCGCGGTCTCGGTCGGGATCGTGCTGTCCGCGTTCGTGATGTCGTTGTTCCTCGTCCCCAGCGTCACCGCGCTGCTCGGTCACGCCGCCTGGTGGCCCGGGCACGGCGATGCCCGCCGATCGTCGCCACCTGCGGGCGAGGAGCAGCCGACCGGTGAGCCGCAGCCGGAGGTGGCACGGGCCCGCTGACCGATCGCGGTGCGCGGTGGGCCGGAGCGATTCGCTCCGGCCACCTGCGTGCTCGACGGGTCCGGTGGAGAGCGATGTCGAGCACGGGATCGGCCGGTCCGGAGCCGGTATGTTGGTGATGTGGTTGGAAGACCAACATCGCCAACAAGGAGGAGTCGATGACCGTCACTCAGATCGATCTTGATGACGAGGCACTCGCCGAGGCGATGCAGCTCTCCGGTGCGAAGAGCAAGAAGGAGACGGTGAACTTGGCGTTGCGTGAGTACGCCGCCCGCCATCGCCGTATCGCAGCGTTGGAGCGCCATGCGGAAGCTGCCCAGACTTGGGACTACGAGGGGTGGCGTGAACTGCGTCAGCGAAGCAAGGCGCCTGAGTGATTCGTTATCTGGCGGACTCATCTGCGCTGTGGCGACTGCTTCGTGACCAAGAAGTGCGCGAGGCATGGAGGGATGTCGTTTCCGGTCAGGCGATCGGGACCTGTTCACCGCAGCGCACCGAATTTCGCCGGTCCGCTCGTACTCTCGCTGAGTACGAGCAGATGGGCGAGATGCTCGTTGAACTTTATCCAGACGTGCCGGTACCGAAGACCGTATGGCAGTGGACGGAATCGGCTCAGTATCGGTTGCTGCGCAGCGGTGCGCATCGGTCACTGTCTTGCGTTGATCTCTTGATCTGTGGGTGTGCCGCCCTTCGAAGGCTCGTTGTTCTTCATGACGACAACGATTTCGTGACCGCTGCGAAGTACTTGCCGGACGTTGCCGAGCGCCGTGTACGCAACCTGCCTTGAGGGCGCCCGTTCAGCGTCGTCGACCACCGCTCGGACTCGGCACCGACAGCCGTTCAGCCAGCCCGGCCTGCACCGCGTCGGCCACGCGAGTAACAGGCATCGAGTAGGCGCCGAGATCCATCACCCGTAAGGCTTCGGAGCTGCGGACCGGGCGGAGGAGCGCGGGTGGCTCCACTCCCGGCTTCAAGGCGACGAACAGCGTCCGGCTCTGCCGCCATCCGAAGGGGCGGATCTCCGCTGCGGTGAGCGTCTGCCAGTCCAGCTTCGCCTCGGCGCTCGCCGCCGACGCAGCGGTGTCGATGAGCAAGAACCTTCGCCGACGCCGACTCCACCGCACGATTTCCCCCGCGGCAGCGGCAAGGGACAGCGCGAGGCCGGCGCCGCACGCGATCGCTACGGCCCATGCACCTCCGGTACTCATACCGTTCCAGATCACCGCGAACAGGGCCGCCGCGAACGCACCCCCGACCAGCAGATGCCCGACCAGCCGCACCAGGAGGTGTCCGAGCCTCGGGACGAGGCGCACGATCAGGTGGTCGTGGTCGATGCCGAGTTCAGCCTTGTCGAACGCCCGGGCCAACACTCGGATGCCGCACTCGAAGACGCCCACGCCGACGAACAGCACGCCGCCGCCGGGATCCGACAAGTATTCATAGCGAACGGGGAGCGCGAACAGCGTCGCGCCGATGGTGATCACGGCGAGTAACGCCACCACTCCACCGACCGCGGACAGAGCGAGGCCACGGAGTGCGACCAGCCAAGGACGCGACTCGATCGTGATGCCGGCCGGGCCGACCTCGACCGCCGAGGTGGGGAGCGCTCGCTCCGGCTTTGCCGACTCGGCCCGCTCGTTCCGGGACGCAGCGCCCGTTGCGACCGGTTCTGCGTCGGCAGAGGTGCGCTGGACGACGGCGTGGAGCGCGCCTTCGGCGACCACCAGTTCGGGATGGTCGAGGACCGTCGGAGCGATCCCCAGCCGTTGGTGGAGGAGCGTGGCGACGAGCGGCACCCGGGTCGAGCCGCCCACGAGGAACACGCCGCCGATGCGGTCTTTCGGCACTCCGGATGCGCGGATCGCGGAGTCGGTGACCGCGACGGAGCGCTCAAGCATCGGCCGGGCGGCAGCGTCGAAGGCTTCCCGCGTGACGTGGACATCCCGGTCCAGCAGAGGAATCGGAACCTCGGCCGACGAGTTCCTGGACAGGGCTTCCTTGGCTCCGCAGGCGTCGTCCCAGAGTTGCCGGAACGCCCGACGCTCGACCAGTGAGTCGGGGTGGATCAGCTGCTGCCACGTCGGCGTCGCTTCGAGCGCCGTATTGATCTGATCGACGACGAGCGCGTCCAAGTCCAACCCGCCGAGATCGTCGAGGCCCTGGTACGCAAGCGTCTCGAAGCCGGACCGCCCCCGGCGCACCACGCTCACGTCGAAGGTGCCTGCGCCGAGGTCGTAGGTGACGACCGACTGGTCGTCGGTGATCCGGCTTCCCAGGACGCCGACGAAGTACGCCGCCGCCGCTACCGGCTCGGGTACCAGCTGCGGCGTGGGAAGACCTGCCTGGGCGCTGGCCTCGATCAACACCGCCTGACGGCTGGCGCCCCAGGCGACCGGGCACGTGATGATCACCGACTCGGGGAACTCGTTCGCGGTTCGGTGTGCCTCGTCCCGGACCATTCGAAGGGTGGCTGCTACCGCCGCGACGATGGGCACCTCGTGCTCGCCCAAGAGCAGCGTTCCCTCGTCCACCCGTCGCTTCGGATTCGGCTCGTAGCAGGCGGGCTGCAGCCGCGCCGAGCGGACAGCGTCGCGGCCGGCTCGGAGCGCACCGCCCGGTTCGAGGAACACCGCCGACGGAAGCAGGGGCGAGCCGTCGAACAACAGCGGACGGGTGCGGCGGTCCGGCCAGCGCAGCATGGCGACTGTGTTCGACGTACCGTAGTCGATGGCCAACGTGGTACCCCGCACGCCCGGGAGCCTATCCGCCGCCCTTCGACCGGGGCCGATCAGCCGGCTGACCACCCAAAGCAGGCGAGTGCTTACGGTCAGATGTATCAGCGTCCGGTCGTCGATGCCGATGAGATTGAGGTGCGCGTGCGATGGCGGAGACCGCAGAGGAGTAGCTGCGTCGCCGTGATGTTGGTGGTCGCTGTGCTGGCGACCGGGGGTCTCATCACCAGCGCTGCGTTCAACACGGTCGACCGAAGCGGTATGCGCGACGCGGGGCGGCTCATGGACCGGTACGCCGACGATCTCTCGGCCGGGGTCAGCGATCGTGCCGCCCACTACGGCGATATCTTGCACGTCCTCGCCGCCGCGGTCGGTGCCCAGTCCAGCCTGTTCAGCGACGACTACGCTCGACTCACCGCGGGTCTGGAGAGCGCGCGGCTACCCGGTGTCGCCGGTATCAGCTTCGTCGTTCCCGCCACCACCGCACAACTAGGCACCGTGCAACAGAACTGGCGCGCTCGTGGCGCGACGGGACTGATGCTGCGACCCGCGCCAGGAAAGGCGGAGCACGCGTTCGTCATATTCGACCGGGCCTTCGGCGGAAATGCGGTCGTTCCGGGCCTGGACGTGACCCACATTCCGCAATTGGATAATGCACTGCGCCGCGCATGGCAGGGCCACACACTGGCGGTCAGCTCCGCATTCCACCTCGTCCGGGATCAAAAACTTCCGGAACAGCTTCGGCAGTCGTCGATAGTGTTCGCCGAACCGATCTATACAACGCAAGGATCGGCGTTGCCCGATCGATTCGCAGGCTGGATCGTGATGAGCGTGCGCGGTCAGGACTTCCTGTCCCAGATCCTTCTCGACCGTGGCCAGGGCGCCATTCAGGCCAGCGTGACCGAGTCCGACGAGAACGGCGCCGTCCTCACCGCGGTGCGCCCCGGCCAGCGGGCACAGCAGGGATCGCTGACCCGGCACCGCACTCTCTTCATCGGTCAACGCCGCTGGCAGATCACCATGTGGCCGACCACCCGTCTACTGGAATCCACTGATCGGGGGATGAGCTGGCTGACGCTCGCGGCCGGTGCTGTCCTGACTCTTCTGCTCGCGGCCCTGACCGGAATACTCGCCGGCAGCCGCAGCCGCGCGCTGCGCAAAGTCGATCAGGCTACGGCAGCGCTGCGACGCGACATCGCTCAACGCGAACACGTCGAAGCCCGACTCCGGGAACGCGAGCAGCAACTGCAGCACCTGGCCTTCCACGATCCGTTGACCGGTTTGGCCAATCGGGCGCTGTTCTACGACCGCCTCACCCACGCGCTGACGGCCCGCCCCGAACGTCTCGTCGGGCTCCTCTTCATCGACCTGGACGGCTTCAAGCAGGTCAACGACGAGCTGGGACACCATGCCGGTGACACCGTCCTGCGCGCGGTCGCCGACCGGCTCCGCGTCGCCCTGCGCGCCGGCGACACCATCACCCGATTCGGTGGCGACGAGTTCGCCATCATTCTCGATGGTCTCGCCACTGCCGCCGAGGCCCGTACCACCGCTGAACGGGTGATCGCCGACGTCCAGGTACCGATCGACGTCGCCGGCACGCAGGCTCGCGTCTCCGCCAGCATCGGCATCGCGATCAGCCGCGCCGGTGCCGCCGCCGATGATCTGGTTCGCGACGCCGACACTGCCATGTACGTCGCGAAGAGCAACGGCAAGAACCGCTACGTCGAAGCAGGCCTACTCACCTGAGGATCGAACGGCGGCCGGTCACTCCAGGCGCCGGAACTGGCTGGCGTGGAAGACCAGCGGGGTGACGTCGTGGTGCGCGTCGAGATCGCGTACCCGCAGCACGACGATGTCGTGGTCACCGGCGCGGACCTCCTGTTCGATGCTGGTCTCGAACCATCCGCTCGCCTGCTCCAGCAGCACGGCGCCGTCCTCCGTGGTGCGCCAGGACAGGTCGGCGAAGCGGTCCGCGGCCCGTCCGGCGAGCTGGCGGCCGGCGCGCTCCTGCGCCCCGCTGAGGATGCTCACCCCCAGCCGCGGTGCGGTGCGCAACGTGGGCCAGGTGGTGGACGTGTGCGCGATGCAGAACGACACCAGCGGCGGGTCCAGCGAGACCGAGGTGAACGAGCTGGCGACGAGGCCGACCGGAGCGGCGGAGACCAGCGCGGCGACGGCAACCACACCGGAGGGGAACGTTCCGAAGACCTGCCGCAGCCGCTGCTGATCGGTGAGCGAGGAGACAACGGTGGTCATCGTCATCACCAGGCACTGGATTCGACGTCGACGATCGGGACCAGCGGCGTGCCGTCCCGCAGCACCTCCAGGAACGTGACGATCTCCGCGGCGACCGAGCGGTGCTGCAGATCGTTGAGGACGTCGTGATGGCCGCCGCGCACCACGGCCAGGCGCGCACGGGGCAGCGTCTTGGCAGCGCTGGTCAGTGCGGCGCGGTCCGCATACGGGTCCGCGTCGCCGACGAGCAGCAGGTGCGGGACGTCGACCGCGTTGCCGTACGCCGCGTCCAGGAGAGCGCTCGGCACCGCGCGGTCCAGCGTCCCCCGGGCGACCTCGGTGTCGTCGCTGAGCACTCCGCGGTGCACGGCGCAGTGCGTACGGGCGTCGAGTTCGTCGTCCCAGGCGTCCGATCCGTGGGTGCCGTACCCCGGCAGCGCGGCGAGCACCACCGCGTCCGGCCACCACGCGGCACCCGTCTCCTCGCGTGCCACCAGCGCGGCGAGCGCGGCGGCGCCGAGGTCCGAGCCGATCAGGACGAGCGGGTGAACCAGGTCGGGGCCGAGGTCGGTCACGGCCGCGGTCAGCTCGGCGGCCAAGCGATCCGCGGACCCGGCGTCGGCGTCGGGTGCGGCCAGGACCCGCACCCGATAGGAGTCCGCGGCCAGCCGGGTACCGAACCGGGCGTAGCTCCGCCGGGTCTCGCCGCGCCCGGGAAGAACCAGGACGGTGCCGCGGGTGCGCAGACCCTGCGGCCCGAGATAGTCGTGCTCGGTCATGAGACCGCCTCCGAAGTGAGAATCGTGGGGAGCAAGGGCTGGGACTCGGGAGCCGTGCTGACGCCGAGGATCCGGTCGAGGACCGCGGCGGTGCCGCCGACCGGCAGGGCGTCGCCGCGCCAGGCGACGTGCTGATCCGGCCGGACGAGGACGTTGTCGGCGCCGTAGAGGGCGCGCACCTCCGGATCGATGAGGTGGATGACGGTGAACGGAAGCCCTCGGCCGGCCACCTCGCCGAGGAACGCCGCCTCGACGGTGCGGTCGGACGAGAGCACCAGCAGCGCGAAGTTGTTGCCGATGCGGTCGTAGAGCGTTCCGCCGTACGGATCGATCAGGCCGTCGGGGGCGCGGTGCCCGGGACGTGGGTCGTCGGCGTACACGTCTCCGCGCCAGTCCGGCTCGGGACCGTCCTCGTACCAGATGACCGACGAGGCGTCGTAGCGCTCGTCGAACGTCACCCCGACCGCGTCCACCCGGTCGGCGTCGATCCGACGGGCGATCTCGGTGCGCCGTCCCTGCGCCTGGCTGCTCGGATCGGCGTCGTCCGGAACGCCGATCCGGCGGATCTCGGCGAGGGTCGCGGCCGCGCGCCGCGCGCGGGCCAGCGCGAAGTCCGCGACCCGCCAGTTGTGCGGACGTCGCTCCTGGTCGTAGGAGTCGAGCAGACGATCGGGGGCGGAGCCGGCGAGTACGGCGGCGAGCTTCCAGCCGAGGTTCACCACGTCGCCGAAGCCCTCGCCGAGGTTGCCGCCCGGGGTTCGGACGTGCGCGGCGTCGCCCGCCAGGAGCACCCGGCCAGCTCTGAACGTCCGCGCGATTTGGGTGGCCTCGTAGAACGTCGTCGCCGACGCGATCTCCAAGTCGAGGTCGAACCCGAACGCGGCTCGGGCGATCCCGAGGAGTTCCGGCTCGGACGGCTCGTAGTCCAGCGGGTACGGGCCGGCGTAGACCCGCCACTCCCGGGTGCTGACGGCCGCGAGGAATCCCGAGGCTTTCTGGTTGAAGACGATGTTGGTGCCGCTCGGGGCGGGGCCGACGCGGTCGGAGATGTCGCCGGTGCGGACGATGAGCCGCAGGCGCTTCTCGGTGGCGCGCTCCCCGTCCCGCGCGATGCCGGCCAGCCGTCGCACAGTGCTGCTGGCACCGTCCGCGCCGACGACGTACCGGGCACGGATCGTGCGGGCGGATGCGTGGTCCACCTCGGTCAGGTCGGCCTCGACGCCGTCGTCGCTCTCCCGCAGCGCGGTCAGTCGCCAGCCACCCGCGACGCTCACGCTGCGTTCGTCCAGGTGGTCGAGGAAGACCCGCTGGAGTGCGGACTGCGGACGGCGGAGCGCCTCCTCGGTCGAGTTCCGCCGGGTGCCGGGACTGGCGAAGGAGGGCGCACGAGTGGGCGCCAGCTCGTGCCCGACCAGCGAGGTCACCAGCCGGATACCGCGGTTCCACTCGGGCGGGAACGTCCACTCGTCCCGGATCCGCTGGAGCAGTCCCCAGCGCCGGAAATGCTCGACCACGCGCGGCGTGTGCCCCATGGCTCCCGCGCGGATCAGCGTGGCGACGCGGGCCTGGTCGACCACGGCCACCTCGACCCCGCGTCCGGCCAGCTCGACGGCGGCGGACAGCCCGACCGGCCCGGCTCCGACGACGAGAACGTCGACGTCCGCGGGCGGCGTCGCGGCCGGGAAGTACACCGTGTGGACGTCGCGCCCACCCGTTGCCGAATGAGCGCTCATCCGACCGACACCCGCGTGTACCGGTTGGCCGGGATCGGCAGGCCGAGGTGTCCGCGCAGGGTGTCCGCCTCGTACTCGGTACGGAACAGGCCACGCTTCTGCAGGAGCGGCACCACGCCGTCGGCGAAGTAGGTCAGCTCCTCCTCGGTGCGGAACGCGAGGTTGATGCCGTCGAAGGTGCCGGCCTCGAACCACGTCTCGATCGTGTCCGCGACCGTCTGCGGAGAGCCGACGAACGGCGACTGCTTGAACTCGGTGGCGCTGTCGACCACCTGGCGCAGCGTGAGGTTCTCCCGGCGCGCGCGCTCGACGATCTTCGCGGCGCCGGTGCGCCCGCCCCGCTCGGCGAGGTGGGCGACGTCCGGGAAGGGGCCGTCCGGGTCGTACTGGCTGAAGTCGTGCGCGCCGAAGCCGCGGCCGAGCAGCGCCAGGTTGCGCTCGAAATCGTTGTCTTCGGCGAAGATCTCCCGCTCGCGCTCCCGTGCCGCGGCGTCGGTGGCGCCCACGATCGGGCCGCCGTGGATGAAGATCTTGATATGGTCCGGGTCGCGCCCGGCGGCTGCGGTGCGTCGCTTGATGTCCGCGTAGTACTCGCGGGCCTGCTCCAGCGAGCCGCCCGGGGCATAGATGCCCTCCGCGACCTCCGCGGCCAGGTTTCGCCCCTCCTCGGAGACGCCCGCCTGGAAGATCACCGGCTGTCCCTGCGGCGAGCGGGACAGGTTGAGCGGTCCGGCGACCCGGAAGTGCTCGCCGACGTGGTCCAGCGCGTGCAGCTTGGTCGGATCGAGGAACACGTTGCGCTCGACGTCGGCGGGGAAAGCGTCGTCCTCGTAGGAGTCCCAGAGACCCCGGATCACCTGGACCGACTCGAGCGCGCGACCGTAGCGGGTGGCGTAGTCGAGGTGCTCGTCGAGGCCGTAGTTGCGGGAAGTTCCGGTGTCGAAGCTGGTCACGACGTTCCAGCCGGCGCGTCCACCGCTGATGTGATCGAGCGAGGCGAAGCGGCGGGCGAGGTTGAACGGCGAGTTGTAGGTCGAGCTCGCGGTGCCGACCAGGCCGAGGTGGGTGGTGTGCACCGCGACGGCGGAGAGCAGCGTGAGCGGCTCCAGCCGGTTGAGGTAGTGCGCCGGGTAGGTGCTGTTGATGAACTGGCTGTCGACGATGAAGAGCGCGTCGAAGAGCGCCTGTTCGGCCAGCTGCGCCTGCCGGATGTAGTACCGGATGTCGATGCTGGCGTTCTTGGCGATCCGCGGGTCTCTCCACAGGCCGTGCTGACCGGGGCCGCCGACGCCGTACGGGTGGAGCGCGAGGTGGATCTTTCGAGGCATGAGGGTCCCCTCTCAGGCGTGCAGGAGCTCGCGAAGCGCTTGACGTTCGGCTCGGTCGACGGTCGCCGCGCGCAGCATCGGGGCCGAGCTGACGAGTAGCCGGGTGTAGACGTGCTCCGGAGCGGTGATGACGCGGTGCGTCGGGCCGTCCTCGACCAGCTCGCCCTGGTAGATCACGGCGATCCGGTCGGCGACGCCGGCGACCGATCCGAGGTCGTGGGAGATGAAGATCAGCGCGACGCCGGCGGCCCGCAGGTCCTTGAGGATCTCCAGGATCTGGACGCGGTTGGCTGCGTCGAGCGCGCTGACCGGCTCGTCCAGGATGATCACCGCGGGGTCGGTGACCAGTGCCCGCGCGACCGCGACACGCTGCCGCTGCCCGCCCGAGAGGCCGCTCGGCAGCCGACCCAGCAATTCGTCGTCGAGCTGAACGCGCGCGAGCATCAGCCGGGCCCGGTCCACCGCGTCGCCGCGGGCCACGCCCTGGACGAGCAGCGGCTCGATCAGCGAGTCGGAGATCGTGAGTTCGGGGTCGAGGCTCCGCAGCGGATCTTGGAAGACGTACTGGATCACGCCACGACGGCGCAGCGCTCGCCACTGGCGCTTCGTGTAACGGGTGACGTCCTCACCGTCGACGAGGATCTGGCCCGCGGAGGCCGGCACCAGCCCGAGAACGGCGCGGGCCAGCGTCGACTTGCCCGATCCGGTCTCGCCGATCACGCCGACCGTCTCGCCGGGGCTCACCCGCAGCGAGACGTCGCGCAGCGCGTGCCGTCGGCCGTATCGCACGTCCAGACCCGAGATCTGCAGAAGCGGGGCGTCAGAGGACATGGGCCGGCTCCGTGGTCTCGAGGTACCGCTCCAGGCCGTACTGGTCGTGTTCGCTGATCAGCAGCCGGGTGTACTCGTGCTGGGGGTGGTGCAGCACTTCGCTGGTCGAGCCCCGCTCCACCACTTCGCCGTGGCGCATGACGAGGACTTCGTCGCAGATCTGGGCGATCACGGCGAGGTCGTGGGAGACCACGAGCAGCGCGAGCCCGGTCCGTTCCCGCAAGTCGGCCAGGAGGTCGAGGATCTCCGCCTGCACGATGACGTCGAGCGCCGTGGTCGCTTCGTCGGCGATGAGCACCGTCGGGTCGGCCGCGATCGCCGCGGCGATCAGGACACGCTGCAACATCCCACCGGACAGTTCGTAGGTGTACTGCTCGTAGACCAGTGCCGGGTTGCGGATGTGGACCGCGGCGAGCAGGTCGATCGCGCGGCGGCGGGCCGCTCGCTTGGAGAGCCCCTTCTTGACCTTGATGACCTCCGCGATCTGGGCTCCGACCCGCATCGACGGGTTGAGATAGGACGCTGGATCCTGGAACACCGCGCTGATCGTGGAGCCGCGCAGCCGGGTCCAGTCGGCCGCGGACAGCCCGGCGATGTCGCGTCCGTCGATCTCGATCGAGCCGCCGGAGACGACGAGGCGCTCGGGGAGGATGCCCAGCGTGGCCCGGCAGGTCAGCGTCTTGCCGCTACCGGATTCGCCGACGATGCCCACGACCCTGCCCGGGGTGAGCTCGAACGAGACGCCGTGGACGATGTCCCGGTCGTTGACCTGGTCGTGCACGTGCAGGTCGCGTACGGCCAGCACGACCCGATCGGAGGGCTCCGGCGACGCGCTGCGCGCCGCCGCGACTTGGGTGGACGCGGTCATCAGGGCTTTCCTTCCGCGGAGGCGGGCTCGACGCTGGTGCGGTGGGCCTTGCGGGCGTCAACGAGAGCCCGACCGGATTCCCCCGAGACGTCGCGGATGGCGTCGGCGAGCAGGTTGCAGGCCCAGACCGTCGCCATGATCAGCGCGGCGGGGGCGACCGGCGCGAAGGGCCGGTAGTGCAGGTAGTTCAGGTCCGAGGCGAGCAGGCCGCCCCACGTCGGCGCGGGCGGCTGGACGCCGATGCCCAGGAACGTGAGGCTGGAGACGACGATGAAGCCGACGCCGACGGTCTGGGCGAACGCCACCGCGATCGGCGGGAGCACCTTGCCCCAGACGTGGCGCCGGATGATCCAGCCGACGGAGGCACCGGAGATCAGCGCGGCCTCCACGTACTGCGAGTGCGCGACCGACAGCGTCGCTGCCCGCGCCACCCGGAAGAACAGTGGTGAGACGAGCACCCCGACCGTGAGCATGGCCTGGGTGAGGCCGTTGCCCAGCAGCGAGGTCACCGCGACGGCGAACACCAGGAACGGCAGCGCGACGAGGGTGTCGGTCAGGCGCAGCGTCGTCCACTCGAACACCCGCCCCAGCAGGACCGAGAGCAGGCCGGGAACGACCCCGACGACGAGCGCCACCAGCGCGACCTCGACCGAGCCGACGACGCTGTCGCGGGATCCGGCGAGCAGCCGGCTGAACACGTCGCGACCGAGGTAGTCCGTGCCGAGCCAGTGTTCACCGGAGATGCCCGCGAGCGGCTTGGCCGCGGCTTGCAGTGGATCTTCCGGCGCCACGATCGGACCGACGATCGCCAGCAGACCGATTCCGATCAGGATGCCGATCGCGAGCCGGCCCGAGGGCAACGCGAGGATTCTCTTGACCATCTCAGACTCCCCGCTGCGCGGCCGGCGTGACCTTGCCGAGCACCACGTTGACGATCAGGTTGAAGCTGACCACCAGGACGATCGAGACCACCAGGACGCCCTGGACCGCGGGTACGTCGCCGGCTTGGGCGGAGTCGTTGGCGAAGCGTCCGAAGCCCTGCAGGCCGAAGATCCATTCGGTGACGACCGCGCCGCCGATGATCGTCGGGAACTTCAGCCCGAGCACGGCCAGCGACGGCCCCACCCCGTTCGGCAGGACGTGCCGGAGGAAGATCCGCCGCGGACCGAGCCCGCGCACCACCGCCCCGGTGACGTAGTTCTCCGAGTACGCGCCGACCAAGCCTGCGCGTAGCTGCCGCGCCACGTCCGCGACGGTGTCGAAGCTCAGCGCGAGCGCGGGTAGCAGCAGGTGTGCGAACCAGGGCGACACACCGACCTCGAACGGCACGTAACCGCCCGAGGGGAACCACCCCAGCCCGACCGCGAAGATCTCGACGAGCACGATGCCGACCACGAACGGTGGCATACCGAGAAGACGGTCAGCACCGAGGTGATCGCCCGATCGATCCACGTGGTGCGTCGCAGCGCGGCGAGGGTGCCCAGCGCGAAGCCGAACACCACGCCGATGATCATCGCGAGCGTGGCCACCGAGAGGCTGATCGCCAGCCCTTCGGCGATCAGCTGCGAGATGCCCACGCCGTTCGACCAGCTGCGACCGAGGTCGCCGTGGAGGACCTGGTTGAGCCAGTTCCAATACTGGACGAGGAACGGCTCGTCCAGGCCCCACTCGTGCTCGATGCGGTCCACCGCGGCCGGGGTGGCCTCCTCACCCAGCTGCAGATGCGCCGGGCTCAGCCCGCTCAGCGCCCGGAGCCCGAAGGCCACGAACGTCGCCACCAGGAAGACCGGCACGACGATCGCGAGCGAACGGGCGACGGTGATCAGGGTGCGGCCGAGGGCCCGCCGCACCCGGATCCCCGCGAGCGCGGCGCGGCTGGATACGAGCGGGGGCGCGTAGACAGCTGCGTTGGCCATGGAACTCAGCTGACCTTTACGCCGGTCCAGTCGATGTGACCGGGGTTGGCGGGCAGCGCCGAGATGGACTTGCTCTTGGCGAGCAGGTTGGGCGAGGAGTACGTGAAGATCAGCGCGTTGCTCGCCAGGCCGGTCCGGGTGGCCGCTTGCAGCACCGAGGCGTACTCCGGCGAGTCGGGCGACGTCTGCCGCACCTTCGCGATCGCCGTGTCGAAACCGGCCGGCTGGTAGGGCGAGCTGAGGTTGAGCGGGCCGTCCGGACCGAAGTGCGCGGTCAGCGTCTGGACCGCCGAGTCACGCCCGGTCGTCCCGTAGAGGGACAGGGTCAGTTCCTTGGCGAAGAACGGCGTCGCCCAGTTCTTGTCGACCTTGATGTCGACCGTGATGCCGACCGCGGCCAGCTGCGACTGCACGATCTCCGCGGCGGGCTGGGCGTCCGGGATGACCAGCGTCAGCTTGATCTTGCCCGGCTGGTAGCCGGCCTCGGCGAGCAGCTGCTTCGACTTCGCCGGGTCGTACGGGTACTTGTCGGCCGACTGCGGGTCGTAGGCGATGTAGTCCTTGGGGAACGGCTGGTCCGTGGCCTCGCCGTAGCCGAAGCCGAGCTTCTCGACGAACTCCTTGCGATTGACGGCGTAGCGCACGGCGTCGACGACCTTGGGGTTGTTGAACGGCGCCTTGTTCACGTTGAGGCTGATGTTGCTGGCGTTGAAGCCCGGCTGCACGAACACGTCCAGCCCCGCCGCCTTGGCCGCGGTCGCGTTGCTCGGGGTGATGTCGGCGAAGTTGTAGACGCCGGTCTGCAGGCCCGAGACCACGGTCGCGGCGTCCGGCGCGGAGATCAGCTCCACCTTGTCGATGTGGATGTTCTTGGCGTCCCAGTAGTCCGGGTTCCTCTTCAGCACCGCCTTGGTGCCGGGGATCAATTGGGTGACGATGAACGGCCCGGCGCCGACCGGCTTCTGGTCGAGCGTCGTCGGGTCGGCAGCCGCCTTGGGGCTGGCGATCTGCAGCACCCGCTGACCGAGCAGCAGCGGGATCTGGTAGTCGGTCTGCGTCAGCTGCACGACGACGTCGAGCTCGCCCTTGGTCGTCACCGACTTGATCGAGGTCAGGTCACCGAAGAGCGCCGAGTTCTTCTGCGTCTTGGCCCGCTCGATGGCGGCCTTCACCGCGGCGGCGTTCACCGGGGTGCCGTCGCTGAACTTCAGCTCGGGCCGCAGGTGGAACGTCACCTCGTCGCCGGTGCTGTTGTACTTCCAGCTCTCGGCGAGGTCGGGCACCGCGTTGCCCTTCTCGTCGGTCCTGGTCAGCGAGGCGTAGACGAGCGCGAGTTCACGGAACTGCGCGCCGCTGCCGGAGACCACCGGGTCCCAGTGCGTCGGGAAGTAGGACGAGGCCCACTTCAACGTGGCCGAGCCGCCGCCGGCGGCGGTGGACCCGCTACCGGCGCAGGCGCTGAGGACGAGGGCCAGCGCGGCCACCAGGGCCGCGAGTACAACGCTGGGCCGGGAACGGCGTCTGGGCATCGGACTTCTCTCTCTGCTGGAGGGATACGGCACGGTGGGGGAGGGGCTCACCGGACGGCGGCGGGCTGGGCCGCGTGCGAGGACTGCGGCGCGGCGGGTTCCGCCTTGCGCGCGGCGGTGCGGTGGTTCTCCGGACTGTGCCGATTCGCTGGAATGGGCAGGCCGAGGTTGCCGCGGAGGGTCGTCGCCTCGTAGTTCCTGCGGACGACGCCGCGCTCGCGGAGGATCGGCACCACCTCGTCGGTGAAGCGAGCGAACTCGCGCGGCGAGGTGACGCTGACGCTGATGCCGTCGAAACCGCCGCCGACGAACCAGCGCTCGATCTCGTTCGCCACGGTCAGCGGCGAACCGACGAACGGGGAGCGCTGCGCGGCCAGCTGGTGCTCCACGACCTGCCGCAACGTCAGGCTGTTCTCCCGTGCGTGGCGCGTGATCGCCTCGGCTTGGGTTCGGAAGCTGTTGGCGGCGGCGGGGTCGACGTCCGGGTACGGCGCGTCCAGGTCGTACTGGCGGAAGTCGTGCCACCCGAACGGCCGACCGAGCTCGGCCAGCGCCCGCTCGAAGCTCTTGTTGCCGAGGATCGCGGCCTCCTTGGCCCGCGCCTCCTCGTCGGTGTCGGCGATGATCGGGAAGATCCCCGGGACGATCAGCACGTTCTCCGGATCGCGGCCCTTCGCAGCAGCCCGCCGGCGCAGCTCGGTCCGGTAGGCGCGGGCCTGTTCCAGGGTCTGCGAGTGGGTGAAGATCGCGTCGGCGATGCTCGCCCCCAGGTCGCGACCGTCCTCGGAGTCACCGGCCTGGAAGATCACCGGCTGGCCCTGCGGTGAGCGCTCGAGGTTGAGCGGCCCGACCACGGAGAAGTGCTCGCCCTGGTGGTTGAGGGCGTGCTGCTTGCTCCGGTCGAAGAAGACGCCGCGCTCCTTGTCCCGCGGGAAGGCGTCGGCCTCGTAGGAGTCCCACAGCCCCTGGGCCACCCGGACGTGTTCGAGTGCGCGCCCGTACCGGGTGGGGTAGTCGTAGTGCTCGTCCCGGCTGTAGTTGCCCGCGGTTCCGGCGTCGCCGCTGGTGACGACGTTCCAGCCGGCGCGGCCACCGCTGATGTGGTCCAGCGAGTAGAGCCGCCGAGCCACGTTGAACGGCTCGTTGTAGGAGGTCGTGAGCGTGCCGACCAAGCCGATGTGGGTGGTGTGCACCGCGATCGCCGACAGCAGGGTCAGCGGCTCCAGGCGACTGAGGTAGTGGTTCGGCGAGTCCGGGGTGATGAACTGGCTGTCGACGATGAAGACGAGGTCGAACTTGGCCGCTTCGGCCTCCTGAGCGCGCGCGATGTACCAGCGGACGTCGACGCTGGCGTCGGCGGCGACATCGGAGTCGAGCCAGGTGTTGTGCTGACCTGGTCCGCCGACTCCGAGGAGAATGGCGCCCAGCTTGAGGGTGCGGCGAGACATGGATTTGCCTTCCGTGCCGAGTGCGAGCGAACAGGTGGAGGCCGGCCCGTCTCGGACAGGCGGCGTGATCGGGCGGGCTCCGCGTCGGGTGCGGCTCACTCGCGGACGCCGTTCGACGGTCGTCCGCGGGCCGGGTCAGTGCGTCAGGGACAGACCGCGGGTCCGTGGCACACGCGGTCGCTGCAGCGACAACGTGCGTGCATCACACTGACCGGCGGCCTCATGTCCACTATCCTGATCAACTAGGTAGGGAAAGTCCAACGACGTATCGCGATGGTGACCCATCACATCCGCTAATGAATCGTTGAGCAGAGGGGTGGAGATGGCGTTGACCTTGGACATCGCACCGTTGCGCAGCTTCGTCGCCGTGGCCGACTGCGGCGGTTTCCAGCGCGCAGCACGGGCGCTGCAGCTGAGCCAGAGCGCGATCAGCCAGCACGTCCGCCGGCTGGAGGCGGCCGTCGATCGCCCGCTGGTCGTTCGCCACGGACGGGGATCCCGGTTCACGCCGGACGGTGAACAACTACTCGCCCACGCTCGACGAATACTGGCCGTGCACGACGAGGCGCTCCGCGCGTTCGGCGTCGAGGCGGAGCGTTTCGTCGTGATCGGCTCGACGGAGCACGCCGCCGCGCAGCTGCTGCCCTGCTTGACGGCGGCGCTGGAAGAGAGCCTCCCGGACTGGCGGACGCGGTTCCGGATCGACCGCGGCGCACGCCTCCGCGACGGCCTGGCGGCCGGGAGCATCGACTTGGCGTTGCTCCTCGGCAACAGCGACGACCCGCGTGCGGTGCCGGTCGGGGAGCTGGAGCTCACCTGGTACTCGGGCCCCACCTGGACGCCGCCGGTGCCCGGCAGGCCGATCCCGATCGCCGCCTTCGACGACCCGTGCGCTCTCCGCAGCCGGGCGCTGGAGACCCTCGCCGAGCACGGTCTACCCGCGGAGATCAGCGCGGAGTCGGCTCAGCTCGCCGGAGTGCAGGCCGCAGTCGGTGCCGGGCTGGGCGTGGCGCTGATGGCGACGCTCGGCCAGACGCCGGAAGGCCTGATTCCACGCGACGACCTGCCGAAACCCCGGTCGCTCACCCTCAACATCTGGTCCCGGCCGGGCCTCCCGTCCGACGTCACCCGCGCCGCCGCCCGTGCGGTGGCGCGCTTACTGAACTCGCCGGGCGGCCCGGTGCCGCTCGTCTCCGCCATCGCGCTAGCAAAGGGTGCCTGATGTCCGCTCTGCACGTCCCCGCCGGTTCGACGCCCAGCGGCGTGGTGCTGCCCGCCGACATCGACCCGTTCCACCGCCGCCTGCACCGCATCGCACCGTCCGGCCTGGTCGGCCAGACCACGCAGACGTCGGGCATGCGTCGCGTCGAGGCGATCAGCGGCAAGACGGTCGGCGCGCAGAACCTCTGGATGGGGCAGACCCATGTCCCCGCGTCCACCAATTCGGGCAACCATCACCACGGCGCGTCGGAGACGGCGATCTACGTGGTCTCCGGTACGCCCGCGTTCGTGTTCCTCGACCTGGAGGGCGACGAGCCGGTCGAGACGCGCATCCAGACCGGCCCCGGCGACTACGTGTTCGTGCCGCCGTTCGTGCCGCACCGGGAGGAGAACCCGGATCCGGACACGGAGGCCGTCGTCGTGATCGCTCGAACCACTCAGGAGGCGATCGTGGTCAACCTGGACAGCCTGAGCTGGGCCGGGGTGGACCCTGGCACGGCCCGTTCCTGAGCGCGGGCGTCAGCTGATCGTCAGCTGTTCGTCGCGAACGGGTCGTGCTCGGTGAGCAGCTTGTCGATGCGAGCCTGGTCGACCCGGCTCACGACCTCCGTCGACTCCTGGTGGTCGCGGACGCACTTGGCCAACGTGAACGACGACGTCACCAGGTAGAGCAGGCTGAGTGCGATGAAGGCTCGTGGCCAGGCACCGACCGGCAGGTTGATCACGGCGAAGCCGGCTGCAAGGACGGCGACGCCGAACGAGAGCCCGGCCTGGACGAAGAACGCGGTAGTGGTCTTGCGGGGCGGGGTAGCGGCCATGCCGCAATGGTCCGGCCCCGCGCCGTCGCAGTCTTGAGCACTCGTACTCAGGCGGATCGACACCTTGCGGCGACCGTTGGTACGAGGCTGGTGTGGCGCACGGCCGCGAGCGATTCGGCGCAGGGCTGCACCTCATCGACACGTCCGCGCACGCACGAGTGGCCCACCCGGCGGTGCGCGACGTCATCGCTGGGCTGGTCATCGACCGCGCGGCGGCGGCGTGCGTCACCGTCGACCTGGGAGCGGGCTACTCCGGGCGCGACGCGGAGCACGTCGGGCGCATTCGTTGCCGTCGACGCGAGCTGTACGTCACCCTGCGGATCAGCGAGGCGATCGCCGATCGGGCGCGCGACGTCCAAAGCCGGATGGCGTCGCGCGGTCACCATCGGGCGGCTGGCGTCTTGGACCTGCTCACGGCGGCGGTGGCCGAGCACCACGGGGCCGTAGTTCTCCACTACGACGCCGATTTCGAGCACATCGCGGACACCACCGGACAACCCCATCGCCGGGTCGCGCCGCGCGGCAGCGTGGACTGAGACGTGGCGGCCCCGGGGGCTTTACCCGTCCCCCGGGGCCTGAACGTGGAGAACGACCACGTTGGAGTCGGCGGGAATCGAACCCGCAACTTCATCCTCTGAAGGGATGCGCGCTACCAGTTGCGCTACAACTCGCGCCTCGCGCTGACGACCTCCGCCACTGTCGGCGCCGGTCAGCCTGATTCGCTGCGCTCTGCCGTTGAGCCATTCCGCCGTGGTGGAGGCGGAACCGGGATTCGAACCCGGAACCTCAGCGAGTGAGCCGACGCGCGTCGTGCCGGACGGCCCGAGGCGATATTCAATTTGGCGCAATAGCTTCAACATGAGGGCGGGCATTGATCTGCCCTGGTCAGCCTGAATCTCAGTCTCAGCTTCTCCGGCTTTCGCGGCCGGTACCCCGCGCGCCAGCGGGGAGTCTCGTCCGGCTAATCCCGCAGGAGGTAGCCGGTCAGGGCGGCGCCGAGCGGATTGTCGACGACCTCCTCCAGGTTGGCCTGCTCGCGCGCCATCCGCACGGCCGCGATGAGCTTGTCGACCCGGTCGAGCAGCGTCGCCTTCCGGCCGGCCGGGATCGCGCCGGACAGCTTCACGGTCGTCCAGAAGCCGACGACGACGTCCTCGTTGTACGAGGTGACCTGCGCCGGGTGCTTCTCGGTGGCCTCGTAGAGCACCTGCACGCGCGGGACCTTCGCCGTGCGGGTGGTCTCCCGCGGCTCCGACCGGTACGCGCCGGCGTCCGCGTCGCGCGTCCAGACCTCGGCGATGTCGAGGACCGGGAGCTTGGCGATGACGCCACGCCAGTCGACGAGCTCCTTCTCCAGCGTCATCAGGAACGTGACCGGCACCTGGGCGGCGATGGTCTCACCGTCGACGACGATGTCACCGCGGGCCCGCGCGTTCGTCTCGTCCTTGCTGGCCGTGACGTCGAACAGGCGCGAAAGCGTGCGGGACGCCTCGTCGAGGAGCTCCTCGACGTGGACCTGAACCCGGGTGCGCTCGTCCGGCAGCCGTACGCCCTCGTCGTCGATCGGCCGGTAGGTCCGGATCAGACCGGTGAGGGCCGCCTCCAGCGAACCGCGCTGCATCTGCTGGTGGATCGCCGACTGCGCGTCCTTGGCGCGTGCCTTGACGCTCTTCTCGATGGCGACGAGCTGGTTGAGCAGCGTCGTCCGGTTGCGGACCTGCGTGGTGGTAGTCATTTCTCCTGCCCCGTTCGGTACGTCCGCGAACTCTATGACCCACCGGCAACAGCGCCAACGGAATTCGCGCGCAGGGCCAGGACCAGCAGCAACTCGAACCGCAGTCGGGGATCGTCCAACTCGTCGCCGAGCAGATCACGCAGCACCTTGAGCCGATAGCTGACCGTCTGCGGGTGGACGAACAGCTCGGCCGCCACCTCGTTCCGCGCTCCCCAGTGGAGTAGCCAGCTGTGCAATGTGTCCAGAAGGCGATCCCGCTGCATCGGGCGAAGGTGCTCCAGCGGCGCGAGGCGGCGGGCCGCGAGCACGGCCAGCGCCCCGGGCTCACCGCGCAGCGCCAGCGTCGCGAGGTGATCGTCGACGAACACCGGACCCCTACCGTTCGACGCCAGCTCGGCCGCGAGCTCGGTCAGCCGCACGCCCTCCGGCGTGCGGGACCAGGGCAGCGGTGGCCCGACGACGGCTCGGTACCCGGCGAGACCGTCGGAGAGCGCGGCGCGGGTGGCGCGGGCGCCTTCCGGCAACAGCAGGACGGCGTCGCGTGCCCGGTCGACGACGATGCCGTCGGCGCCGTACCGGAAGCGAGCGTCCCTGGCCCGGTCGAGGGGGAGGAGCACCGGCACGATCACGTCCGGCGTCGGCCAGCCGATGCCTGCCGCGGCCGCCAGCACGACGCTCTCCGCCGCACCGCCGCGGAGCAGCAACTCGGCGAACTGACGGCGGCGCCGGTCGCCCTCGCCGACCTGCTCCCGCAGCTGACGGCTGTACCCCTCGGTGCTTCCGGCCGACAACTCGTCGACGAACGCGGTCACCGCATCGGACAGGTCGATCAGCTCCTCGGCGCTCACCGGCCGACGCCGGGCCAGCGCCTCGCCGCACGTGCGGAGGATGAGCCGGGACGCCGTCCGGAACGCGGCCAACAGCGCCTCCGGGCCGCGTTCCTCCCGCGCTTCGGCGGCGCCGAGGCTGGCGAAGACCTCCCGGGACTGCGGCGGCAACGCCGGTTGGTCGGTGCCGGCCAGATCGAGGAAACGCTCCAGGGCGACGGTGACCGCGGTCCGCACGTCGCGCTCGAACTTCGGGTCGGAGATGCTCCGGAACGCGGGCGACGTCGCGGTGACTGCGTCCGCGATCTCCCGCACGGTCTGCTCGAGCCGTGGCCGCATCGCGTCGGCAAGATCGGGTGGCAGGCTCCGCCACGGGACATGATTTAGCACCATGTGCTAAATCATGCCCGTTTTCTGACTGGTCGTGGTACGGAGATCTCGTCGTCGACAGCCGTCACGATGAGCGTGATCACCCGCGTCCAGTTCCCCGGGGGACCCCATGGAGCACCGCACCTCCCGCCAGCACGTCGTGGACATGTGCCGCACCATGCTCGAGCGCGGCTACCTCAAGGCGACCGAGGGCAACGTCTCGGTCCGCGTGCCGAGCCACGACTGCTATGCGGTGACGCCGAGCAACTACGACTACGACCGGATGCGCGCCGAAGACGTCAGCCTGGTCGGGTTCGACGGGAAACCGCTGCCCGGGTCGGGGGCGGGCCTGCCGCCGTCGATCGAGTGCGGCATGCACGCGAACATCTACCGCGAGCGGCCGGACGTCAACGCGATCGTGCACACGCACCAGCCGTACGCGTCGGCGCTGGCGTTCTTGCGGAAGGAGATCCCGGCGCTCACCGACGAGCAGGTGCGGTTCCTCGGGCGCAAGGTCGCGATCATTCCCTACGCGCCGTCGGGCACGTCGTTCCTCGCCGGCAAGGTGCAGAAGAAGGTCGCCAGCGGCGACAACGCGTTCATCATCGCGAACCACGGCATCATCGCGCTGGGCACCGACCCCGACCGTGCGGTCTTCAACATGGCGCTGCTGGAGAAGGTCTCGCTGGCGTATCTCCTGGCGCTGACCACCGAAGCCGGCAAGATCTACACGATCCCGGACGCGATCCGGGAGGTGGCGTTCAGCAAGCTGCGCAAGGACGAGAAGCGGATCGCCGCGCAGATCACCGCCGCGGTCGAGCCGGTGCGGGTGCCTCCGACGGAGGAGCTGCCCAGCGTCACCGACGCGCCGGTAGCCGCTCTCCCGGCCGAGGCAGTGCCCGCTCCGACCAAGGCAGTGCCCGCTCCGACCGAGGCAGTGCCCGCGACGGCCGAAGCGGACCCGGCTGCGTCCGCGTCGGACGGGCCCGACGCGGACGGGCTCCTGGCGGCGGCTGCCGACCTCGCGTCCGCAGGAGGCGACGACCCGGCCGCCTCCCCGTCCGCGGAGGCGGCCGCACCCGTCACCGCAAAGACCTCGGCGGACGACGTTCCGCAGCCGATCGGCGCGGAGTCGGCGGCGCTGGGCTACGCGATCAGCACCTATCCGGACGTCGACGACACGATGCGCCGGCTCAAGGCGCTGGTGGCCCAGCCGATCCGGGGCCTGCGGCACGACGCCCTGCACGACGTCCTCAACTACTTCGAGACGAAGTGCCGGGCCAGCAAGGAGATCACCGACCGCGCCAAGACCCGGATCCCCGGCGGCGTCCAGCACAACCTGGCCTTCAACTACCCGTTCCCGCTCGCGATCGAGAAGGCCGAGGGCGCCTACCTCACCGACCGCGACGGCAACACGTACATCGACTTCCTGCAGGCCGGTGGCCCGACGCTCCTCGGTAGCAACTACGGCCCGGTCAACGAGCGGGTCGCCGAGGTGATCAAGCGCTCCGGCCCGGTCACCGGCCTCTTCCACGAGTACGAGCTCAAGCTCGCCGAGATCATCAACCGGTACATGCCGCACATCGAGATGTACCGCGCGCTCGGCTCCGGCACCGAGGCGGTCATGGCAGCCGTCCGCGGTGCCCGTGCCTTCACCGGCAAGAACGTCGTGATCAAGGTCGGCGGCGCCTACCACGGCTGGTCCGACACGATGGTCTACGGCCTCCGCGTACCCGGCACCTTCCGGATGAACGCGAAGGGCATCCCGTTCGGCGCCACCGGCAGCACCCGAGAGGCGTTCCCGCACGACCTCGGCCTGCTCAAGCGCAAGCTGATCGAGAACCGGCTGCGCGGCGGCACGGCCGCGGTCATCGTCGAGCCGGTCGGCCCGGAGTCCGGCACCCGGCCGGTGCCGAAGGACTACAACGCGAAGGTGCGCGAACTCTGCGACGAGTTCGGGGCGCTGCTGATCTTCGACGAGGTCGTCACCGGGTTCCGGCTCGGGCTCGGCGGTGCGGCCGGCTACTTCGGCGTCACCCCCGACCTGACCGTGCTGGGCAAGGCCGTCTCCGGCGGCTACCCGATGGCCGGCGGCGTCGGCGGCCGGGCCGACGTCATGGCGGTCTTCGGCTCCGGGCTCGACGGCAAGAACGGTGCGCACGTCCAGGTCGGTGGCACGCTGTCGGCGAACCCGCTCTCCTGCGCGGCCGGCTACTTCGCGATCGAGGAGATGGCCCGCACCAACGCCCCGGTACTCGCCGGGCGCGCTGGTGACCGGCTCACCCGTGGCCTGCAGCGTCTCGTCGACAAGTACGGCCTGCCCTACGTCGTCTACAACCAGGGGTCGATCGTCCACCTGGAGTGCAGTGGCGTGTTGCTGCTCGACATGCGTCATCCGGTGAAATTGCTCAAGGAGAACAAGCCGCGGAAGCGGCTGATGGAACAGATGAGCGCGGCGTACGCCGCGCACGGCATCATTACGCTCGCCGGGGCGCGGATGTACACGTCGATGGCCGACACCGACGAGGTGATCGACGACGCACTGGCGCGGTTCGACCAGGTATTCGCCTTGGTGGAGGGCGTGTGACTCGGTACCCCGGCTACCTCCTCCGCTCCGCTCCTCGCTCGCTAGGGCTCACTACGATGCTCGCTTCGGAGGCGGCCTCGTGACCCCTCAGCCCCAGGTGCTCGCGATCGATCTGGGCACATCGGGCATGAAAGCCGCTCTGGTCGCGGCGGACGGCACCGTGACCGGGTGGGCCGAGCGCGAGGTGCCGTTGCACGTGCTGCCCGGCGGCGGGGCCGAGCAGGATCCGTACGACTGGTGGAACGCTCTCGCCGGCGTCGTGGCCGCGCTCGGCCGGGCGCACCCCGACCACCTGCGCGCGGTCACGACCGTGTGCGCTTCCACGCAGGGCGAGGGCACGATCCCGGTCGACGCCGACGGTGAGCCACTGACCCGCTGCATCACCTGGCTCGACATGCGGGGCGCGCCTCATCTGCGGCGTCAGTTCGGTGGGTTCCCGGCGGTCGACGGCATGTCGGTGCGCCGCATCGCCCGCTGGCTACGGCTGACCGGGGGCATGCCGTCGCCCACCGGCAAGGACCCCGCGGCGCACATGCTGCTGGTCCGGGACACGATGCCGGAGGTCTACGAGCGCACCGCGTCGTTCCTCAACGTGCTCGACTGGATCAACCTGAAGCTCACCGGCCGGACGGTGGCGACCGTCGACTCGATCCTGACGTCCTGGGTCACCGACAACCGGCGTCCGGGACGGATCCGGTACTCGCCCGCGCTGGTGGCCGACAGCGGCATCGACCGGGACAAGCTGCCGCCGATCGTCGCGTGCACGGACGTGATCGGGTCGCTGTCGCCGCAGGCTGCCGCGCACCTCGGGCTGCCGCTGCGGGTGCAGGTCGTGGCCGGGGCGATCGACAACACCGCCGCCGCGGTGGGCGCCGGCACCGTCGGCGACCATCAGCCGCACCTGTACCTCGGGACGTCGTCCTGGATCGCCGCGCACGTGCGTCGCAAGAAGACGGACGTGTTCGCGCAGATCGCGTCGGTGCCGTGCGCGGTGCCCGACCGGTACCTGATGACCGCGCTGCAGGCCACCGCGGGCGCGAACCTCACCTGGCTGCGCGACAAGGTGGTCGAGTTCGACGACCCGCTGCTGAGCGCCGGGCACATCAGCCGGGACGAAGGCTCGATCTTCGACGCGTTCGACCGCATCCTGCCGACGGTTCCCGCGGGGGCGAACGGCGTCCTCTACACACCGTGGCTCTACGGGGAGCGCGCGCCGGTCGACGACCCGAAGCTGCGTGCCGGCTTCTTCAACATCTCGCTGGACACCAACCGCTCGGACTTGCTGCGTGCGGTGTTCGAGGGCGTCGCGTTCAACACGCGCTGGCTCACCGGCGCGGTCGACAAGTTCCTCGGTTCGCCGGTGACCTCGCTCGTGATCACCGGGGGAGGAGCGCGTTCGGACTCGTGGTGCCAGATCTTCGCCGACGTGCTCGGCATCGAGATCCGGCGGGACGCCCGGCCGGTCGCGGTCAACGCGCGCGGTGCGGGGTGGATCGGGGCGGTCGGCGCCGGGCTGGTGACGTTCCCGGAGATCGGCGACCTGGCCCGCAACGACCACGTCTTCGAGCCGGACGCCAAGGCGCACGAGGCGTACGAGGACGTGTTCGCCGTCTACAAGACGCTGCACAAGCAGTTGGCCCCGGTCTACAAGCGCCTCAACGCCTGACCGGAGCCGTCAGCGCTGCGGGCGGGGTGGTTGGCGGATCGTGGACGCGCCGGTTGCTTGGGTGTCGGGTCATCGCTCCCCTGGGGTACGCGATCCGACAATCACAGCGGCGAGGGCCGGGACGCTCGCCGGCGCGGCTCCCACCCCGGCGCGGAGTTGGTGAGTCGCCTGCTCGGCCAGGATTTTCGACAACTTGCCGGAGTCAGCGTCTTCCACGAGGGCAGCCGCGGACCGTCGGACGAGGACCACTGATCCCCCACGAGGGCACGCCGATAGGACGTGCGGGTGGGGGCTTCACGTGAGCCGGAGCCCGTCGGGCCGCGCCAGCGAGACTAGCCGACGACGCCAGCGGGCTTCGGAGCGCTCAGTCACGCTTCCGGCGCTCGGCGGATACTCCGAGGTTCCGGCGATTTGTCGTGCGGGACGGGCGGGACGGGCGGGACGGGCGGGACAAATCCTGTCTCACTGAGTGATGACGGATTGATCGCGTTACGCATCTATTCGCGCGATCATCGAACGTGGCGTTGCTGTCCGACGGGGGCCGGCACGGAGGTAGCCACGTGTACCAACAGGTCCTCGACCCCGTCGCCCACTCGCTCGCGTGGAGCTCTCTCGTTGCGGCGATCCCACTCGTCGTCTTGTTCATCCTGCTCGGCGGCTTTCGCATGCGCGCCTGGCTGGCTTCGCTGATCTCGCTGGCGGTCGCGCTGGTGGTGGCGGTCGGCGTCTACGGGATGCCGGTCGGGCAGGCGCTGCTCGCCACGTCCGAGGGCGCCGCGTTCGGGTTCTTCCCGATTCTCTGGATCGTCATCAACGCGATCTGGGTCTACAACATCACGGTCGCGACCGGGCACTTCGACGTGTTGCGCCGCAGCTTCACGCGGGTGAGCGACGATCGGCGAATCCAGGCGATCATCATCGCGTTCTCGTTCGGCGCGCTGATCGAGGCGCTCGCCGGCTTCGGCACGCCGGTCGCGGTGACCTCGGTGATGCTGATGGCGCTCGGGTTCTCGCCGCTCAAGTCGGCGGTGCTGGCTTTGACCGCGAACACCGCGCCGGTCGCGTTCGGGGCGATGGCCACGCCGATCCTGACGCTCGGCACCGTGACGGGCATCAGCAGCGACACGCTGGGAGCGATGGTCGGGCGGCAGACGCCGATCCTGGCGGTGTTCGTCCCGCTGGTGCTGGTGTACATCGTGGACGGGATGCGGGGGCTACGCGAGACGTGGCTGTACGCGTTGGTGTGCGGTATGACGTTCGGCATCGGGCAGTACGTGACGTCGAACTTCATCTCGGTGCCGCTCGCGGACGTGGTGGCGTCGCTGCTGTCGGTCGCGGCACTCGTCGGGATCGTGCGGGTGTGGCGTCCGATCGCGACGCCGGTGACGGCGGAGGCGCTCGCCGCCGAGCCGCCGGGCTCCGGTCCGTCCCGCAGCGCCGACGATCCCGACGACGCCACCCGCGCGGCCGCGGCCACGCCGGAGGGCGAAGCCGGATCCGCCGGGCGGGACGCCGCGGAATCGGGTGGCGACCCGGCGGGACGCGACGCCTCCGCGGGACGCGACGCCTCTGCAGGACGCGACGCCTCCGCGGGACGCGACGCCTCCGCGGAGTCGGGCGGTTCGGCGGGTGCCGGCGCCTCGGCGGGGGGCGACGCTTCGGCGGAGCCGGGGGATGAAGTGGGCCGTGATCGCGCCCCGGCGGATGCTCCGGCTGGCGGGTCGGCAGCGGCGGACGAGGGGCGGGACGGCGGGGTGGCGGCGCTGCCGGACACCCGGGCGGAGGTCGCACGGGCCTACGCGCCGTACGCGATCATCATCGCGGTCTTCGTCGTGGGCCAGATCGGACCGGTGAAGGAACTCCTCGAGCGGGCCACGCAGACGGTCGACTGGCCGGGCCTGCACCTCACGAACACCGCGGGCGAGGAACTCTCGCTGGTGGCGTTCAAGCTGAACTGGCTGACCACACCGGGCACGCAGATGCTGGTCGCCGGGTTGCTCACGATGCTGGCATTGAAGGTGTCGGTGGGTCGGGCGGTTCGGGCCTACGGTGCGACGTTGGACCAGCTCAAGTGGGCGATCCTCACCGTGATGACGGTGCTCGGGCTGGCATTCGTGATGAACGCATCGGGGCAGACCGTCACGCTGGGCAGCTGGATGGCCGGCGCCGGCGGGTTGTTCGCGCTGATCTCGCCGATCCTCGGGTGGCTCGGGGTGGCGGTGACCGGGTCGGACACGTCGTCGAACTCGCTGTTCGGTGGGTTGCAGGTCACCGCGGCCGAGCGGGCGGACCTGTCGGCGACGCTGATGGCGGCGTCGAACAGTTCCGGGGGAGTGCTCGGCAAGATGATCTCGCCGCAGAACCTCGCGATCGCGGCGGCGGCGGTGGGGCTGCACAACTCCGAAGGGGACATCTTCCGCCGGGTGGTGGGGTGGAGTGTCGTGTTCCTCGCCGGGATCTGCGTGCTGAGCTGGCTGCAGTCCACCGCGGTGCTGTCCTGGATGGTCCCCTGACGCTGCCGCGCGATCCGACGCGCTGTTGGCCTCTGGATGTCGCCGATTCCGGGTGGCCGCCGGATGGTTGGCGCGCTTCCTGTGCCATGGCCCGGAATACGCCACATCCATGTGGCGCGGCGCCCGGATTGCGCGACATCCATGTGGTGTGGCGCCCCGAAAGCGTGACATCCATGTGGTGTGGCGCCCCGAAAGCGCGACATCCATGTGGTGTGGCGCCCCGAAAGCGCGACATCCACGTCGCGCGGCGCCCCGAAAGCGCGACATCCACGTCGCGCGGCGCCCCGAAAGCGCGACATCCATGTGGTGCGGCGCCCCGAAAGCGCGACAACCGCGTGGGCCGGCGCCCGCGAAGTGCGACAACCACCAGGCCGGCGCCCGCGCGTGGAGCCCGAACGCGGGGCTGCCCGAACGCGGGGCTGCCCGAACGGGGCGGGCGCCGATGGTGCGGTTGCGGACGGTTGCCCTCCGGCCGCCTCACGCCTATGGTGAACACTCGTTCATGAACATCAGTTCACCAAGGAGAGCCATGACGCAGATCGTCAACACCGGGCAAGCCGAGGCGTGGAACGGCTACGAAGGCACTCACTGGGCCAGCAACGCCGACCGCTACGACGCCGTGAACAGCGGCTACAACCAATCGATCCTGGAGGCCGCCGCGCTCGCGCCGGGCGACGACGTCCTCGACGTCGGCTGCGGTAACGGCCAGCTCACTCGGCTCGCCGGCGCCGCGATCGCGCCAGGCAGCACCCTCGGCATCGACCTCTCGGCGCCGATGCTCGCGACCGCGCGCGCCCGCACCGCGGCGTCGACCGTGCAGTACGTCCGCGGCGACGCTCAGGTCTACCCGTTCGAGCCCGCCAGCCGGGACGTCGTCCTCAGCCGCTTCGGCGTGATGTTCTTCGCCGATCCGGTCGCCGCGTTCGCGAACATTCGCCGCGCGCTGCGCCCCGGCGGGCGGATGGCGTTCGCCTGCCTGCGCGGCGTGGCCGGTACCGAGCTCGGGACCGTGTTCGAGGCGATGACCCGTCCGCTCCCGCCGTCCGAGCTGCCGACCGGCACCGACGGCACCGGGCCGACCTCGCTCGCCGACCCGGACCGCATCCGTCAGGTCCTCACCGCCGCTGGGTTCTCGAACGTCCGGACGCAGGCATGCGACGCCGAGCAGATCTGGGGACACGACGTGGCGGACGCGGCGGCGTTCCTCGGCGCGTGGGGGCCGGTGCGGCACCAGCTGTCGCAGGTCGACGCGGCTACTGCCGAGGCGGTGACGGACGCGCTGACCGAGGCGCTGCGGCCGTTCGAACGCGACGGCGCGGTCCGGCTGCGGGGTGGAGCGTGGTTGGTCACTGCGGTCACGCGATGAGGGCCGGCGATCCCCAGCGGATACTCGTGCTCGGCGGGTACGGCGCGGTCGGACGGGAGGCCGTCTCCGCGCTCCGCGACTGGTACGACGGCGAGCTGATCGTCGCGGGTCGGAACCCGGGAAAAGGTGAGCTACGGCTCGACGTCGGGGACCTCACCGCCTTGCAAGACGTCGTGTCCGAGGTGGACGCCGTCCTCAACTGCGTCGAGCTGAACAATTCGCTGGTCGCCGAGGTCTGCCTTCGCCACGGCGTGCACTATCTGGACGTCACGGCCACCCCGGAGGTGCTGCGGGGGATCGAGGCGCTGGACCCGATCGCCGGGGAGTCGACCGCCGTACTCAGCGTCGGCCTCGCGCCGGGCGTGACGAACCTTCTCGCCGCGCTCTGCACCGGCCCCGAGGTGAGGGTCGGGGTCCTGCTCGGAGCAGGTGAGCGGCACGGGCGGGCCGCGATCGAGTGGACGCTCGACGGGCTCGCCCAGCTCGGTGACGCCTGGCCGATGCGGTTTCCGGCGCCGTACGGCCTCCGCACCGTGCGGCGGTTCCCGTTCCCCGGCCCGGAGACCGGTCTGTGCCTGGACTCGCGTCCGCTCACGGCTTTGCTCGGGACGGCCGCGCGGCCGAGCGTCCGCAGCGTCTTGCAGAAGCCACGGATACGCTCGGCCGCCATCGCAGCGCTGAGCCGCACTCACGTGGGTAGTGACGGCTTCGCCGTCGTCGCCACCGACGGACGGTGCACCGCCTCGCTCGCCGGACGCCGGCAGAGCCGGGCAACCGGGCTGGTCGCCGCGCTGCTGATCCGACGCCTCAGCGGCTTCCCACCCGGCGTGCGCCACGTCGAGCAGCTGGTCGACCCGGCCCAATTCTTGGACGAGCTGGCGAGCCACGGCTTTCGGCTGGAGGTCGATCAGTACGCTCCGGGCTGATGTCACCGAGACGAGCCGCAGCGCTGCGCAACAGCCAGGGCGCCGCCAACCTGCGGGAACACCTCATCGCCACCGCCGAGCGAATGATCGCGACCGGCGCCGACACGCTGACCGTGCGGGCCGTCGCCGCCGAGGCACGGGTGGCCGACGGCGTGCTCTACAACTACTTCGCCGACAAGGAAGAGTTGCTGGCGCTCGCGCTGCACGCCCATGTCCGCACCGTGGAGGCCGGGCTCGGACCGTTGCCCGAGCCCGGACGGGGCACTCTCGAGGAGAATCTGCGTACCCACGTGACCTACGGGTTGGCGCTGCACCGCCGCTGCCTTCCGGCGTTCACCCGGACACTCGGCCAGCCGAAGGTGCTCGCCCGGTTCGCCGCGATCGACGTGCCGGGCCAGCCGTGGCGCGACCGGCTCGTCGAGTACCTCCGGGCGGAGCGCGACCAGGGGCGTCTCCGGGCCGACGCCCGGGTCGACGCGGCGGCGGCGATGATCGTCGGGGTGTGTCACGAGGTGGTGCTGTCAGTGATGTTCAGCGTCGGCGAGCCGCCCCAGCCGCCGGACGTCGACGACCTGGTCACCGCCGTGCTCCACGGCCTCCTTTGAACGCTTCGCGCCAGATCAGCGTCGCGAGGCTGGGCTGTCCCACCACGGTGACGACGCCGATCGCGGTGCGCACGTACTGCTCGTCGGTCAGCTGTCGCAGCAGGCAGTCGGCCAGGTCGGCACGCGACGTGAACCGACCCTCGACGTGGTTCTCGCCGACGCGGTAGGCGGTCACCTCGCCGGCGTCGTACAGCCCGGAGGGCCGGACGATCGTCCAGTCGAGGTCGCTGGCCCGGATCAGAGCCTCCAGTTCGGCCATGTCCGCGTAGACCGTGCGGCCGACCACGTTGACGATGAACGGCTGCAGGATCCGGTTGAACAGGAACCCGCCGCTCTGCACGTGGCTCGGATCGGTGACGGTCGACGTCACGCACACCAACCTGGTGACGCCGTGCCGCTTCATGGCCGCGACGATGTGTGCGCCGCCGTGCGAGTAGACGGAGACCGGCTTGCGCGTATAGGGGACACCGAGCGACGAGATGACGGCGTCGTGCCCCGCGACCGCGTCGTCGACGGAGTCCGGGTCGTGGACGTCACCGGTGTGGACGCGTAATCGGTCGTGCCGCAGTGGGAAGGCGTGTCGAGTGAACGCGGTGACGTCGTGGCCGTCGTCGAGAGCTTGCCGGGTCACGCGGCGTCCGGTCGGGCCGTTGGCGCCGAACACGAGGACCCTCACGAGCGCACCGCCGTGAGCTTGTCCGGGTTGGTGATCGTGTAGACGCCGGGGATCGAGCCGTCGTCGGCCAGGTCGAGCACCATCACTCCGAACGGTGCGCCGTCGGCGTGCAGCAGCAGCGAGAGATCGCCGTTGACCAGCCGGTACTCCACGTCGAAGCGGTCCGGGTAGCGGGACCCGATCGCGGCGAGCACGCGCGCGACCGCGTCGCGTCCGGTGACCGGCCGGGGCACGGCGCGTGCCTTGCCGCCGCCGTCGGTCCAGAGCGTGACGTCGGGTGCGAGCAGCTCCAGGAACGCGGCCAGGTCGCCGCCGCGTAACGCCGCGACGAAGCGCGCGGTCACCGCTTCCCGGACGCCGTGGTCGGCCGGGTATCGCGGACGCCGCGCCCGGACGTGCTCGCGGGCCCGGTGCGCGAGCTGACGCACCGCGGCCGGTGTTCGGTCGAGCATCTCGGCGATCGTGGCCTGCGGATAGCCGAACACCTCGTGCAGCACGAACACCGCGCGCTCGGCCGGGCTGAGCGTCTCCAGTACGACGAGCATCGCGAGCGACAGGGACTCGGTTCGCAGCACGGCGGCGTCGGCCGGGTCCGCGCTGATCACCGGCTCGGGCAGCCAGGGACCGACGTAGGTCTCCCGGCGGCGTCGGATGGTGGCCTGCCGCGCCAGGGCTTGGTTCACGGCGACGCGCACCAGATACGCCTTGGGGTGAACGACCGGTGCGTCGGCCGGACGCCCGGCCCAGGCCAGCCACGTCTCCTGCAGGACGTCCTCGGTGTCGGCGACGCTGCCGAGCAGACCGTAGACGATCGAGAACAGCAGCTCGCGGTGGTCGACGAAGACATCGGTGGGATCGGACATCGGGCGGCCTCCTGTTGTGGTCGCCTCTGAGAGAGCCCGCGAGCGCTGAATGTGACATGGCACCCGTGGTCAGGCTGACGGCCGCGCGCTTCGCCAGGTTACGTTGAGGTGTCCGCGCCAGCAGAGAAGAGGAACGGTGCAGCCGCACGAGTCCGCCCGGGGACCGCACGTGTTGCGGCAGATCAACTTCGCCGCCGTGCTCCGCGCGGTGCGGGAGCACTCACCGGCGCGGGTGGCCGACCTCATGCAGGCGACCGGCCTCTCCCGGCCGGCGGTGACCAGGGCGGTCGCGGAACTGCGGGACGCCGGCCTGGTGGCGGACGTGGACGAGACCGCGCAGGTCTCGATGGGCAGGCCCGCGCAGTGGATCCGGTTCCGCGCCGAGGTCGGTCACGTCGTCGGGGTGGACGTCGGGTCGCACAAGGTGATCGCCATGGTCGCCGACCTGGCCGGCAAGGTCGTGGCGTCCCGCCAGGTGACGATCGGGGACGGGGCGACCGGCGACCGGCTGCTGCAGTCGGTGCGCGACACGATCGCCGAGGCGCTGGCCAAAGCCGACCTGACCGGTGAGGACGTCTGGGGGATCGTGGTCGGGACGCCGGGCATCGTCGACGAGAGCAGCGGCGAAGTGCTGCTCGCTCCCGGCATTCCGGGGCTGGCCCACCTGCCTGTGCTGGACGAGCTGCGGACGCTGACGCCGAGTCCGGTGCTGATCGAGAACGACATCAACCTCGCGGTGCTCGGCGAGCGCTGGTGCGGGGCGGCGGTCGGTAGCGACAGCCTGGTGTTCGTGCACTGGGGTGTCCGGATCGGTGCGGGGATCATCATCGACGGCAAGCCGTACCGCGGTGCGAACGGCGCGGCCGGCGAGATCGGGTTCGCCGACGTGTTCTCGGCACCGGAGACGCCGGATCCGGCGTCGCTCGTCGGTGCGGAGACCAGCGGGGTGAGCGAGCACGGGGCGTTCGAGCGCATGGTCGGCACGCAGGCGATCGCCGAGCTCGCGGACGCCGCGGCCGCGCTGGCCGCGCGCGATCCGGAGGCGCTGCTCGCCCCGGACACGCCCGACGTTCTGGAGGCGGTGGCCGCCGTGACGAGCGGGACGGCTTCGGACGGCGTCGCGGCGGTCTTCGCGGCGGCGACCGCAGGGGACCCGACCGCGCTGGCGGTCGTCGACCGGATCGCGGCGCGGTTCGCGCGCGGGTTGGCCGCGATGCTGCTGGTTCTGGATCCGGGCGAAGTGATCATCGGCGGGGGTCTGTCCCGGGCGGGGGAGACGCTGCTCGCTGCGATCGAGCGGCACCTGCGTCCGCGGATCTTGACGTCGCCGCGACTGGTGCTCTCCGATCTAGGCGGCGACGCGGTGGCGCTCGGCGCGGTGCGCCGCGCCCTGGATCACGTGGAGTCCCGACTGCTGGCCCACCCGGGAGCCTGATCTCTCGGCGAGTTTTCGGGAAGGCCACCTCAGGGGCGCCTCGTACGGGTGGATTTTTCGGGAACCACCCCACCCCGGCGACCCCGACCTACCCCGCGGATAGGGGATAACGAGTGGGTCACGTCCCCCGAGAGCGATTGACGCCCGTCACAAGCGCGCGATACTAACGATCCATTCGTTAATAACCCCGGCAGCGCTGTCCGCGGTTCACACAACACCCCGGTCCGGGCGTCCCCCGCGCCCAACCTCAGGAGGAACACGCATGGGTGCAAGAGGCAAGACGCGCTGGTTCGCGCGTCTGGCCGGTGCGACCGCACTGGCGTTCGGCCTGGCCGCGTGCAGCGGTGGCACCGGCGCCGACGACGCGGACAACTCCGGCGGCGGTGACAGTGCCAAGGAAATCAAGGTCGTCATCGCTGAGTACAGCAAGGAACACACGGCCACCTTCTGGAACGCGTTCAAGAAGACGTACGAGGACAAGACCGGCGTCAAGCTGAACCTGCAGATCATCAGCTGGAACGACATCGACCAGCAGGCCAGCACGATGGTTCAGAACGGCAACCCGCCGGACATCCTGAACCTCAACGCGTACGCCAGCTACGCCAAGGACGGCCTGCTCTACAACTCCGACGAGGTGCTGACCGACAGCGTCAAGTCCGACCTCATCGACGCGTTCGTCAAGAGCGGCACGTACAACGGCAAGATGTACGGCTTCCCGGACCTCTCGTCCGCCCGGGCGCTGTTCTACAACAAGGACCTGTTCGCCAAGGCCGGCATCACGGCCCCGCCGAAGACGTGGGACGAGTTCGTCGCGGCGGCCAAGAAGGTCCAGGCCCTCGGCAACGGCACGATCGGCTACGCCCAGCCGCTCGGCCCGGAGGAGGCCCAGGCCGAGTACTCGATCTGGATGTTCAACAACGGCGGCGACTGGAAGACCGACGGCAAGTGGACGATCAACTCCGCGAAGAACGTCGAGACCCTGCAGTTCCTCCGGGACCTCTCGGTCAAGGAGAAGGTCACGCAGAACAACCCCGGCAAGACGAACCGGACCGACGGCGCCTTCCCGCTGTTCACCTCCGGTAAGGCCGGCATGATCGTGGGCTTCGGCCCGCTCCAGGGCGACCTGGACAGCAAGTACAAGAACGTCAAGTACGGCATCGCTCCGATGCCGACGAAGGACGGCGGCGCGCCGCAGACCTACGGCGTCACCGACTACCTGATGGCGTTCAAGAAGGACGGCAACCAGGAAGCCATCAAGAAGTTCTACGAGCTGTACTACTCGCCGGACCAGGTCAACACCTGGATCAAGTCCGAGGGCTTCCTTCCGGTGACCAAGTCCGGCCTGGAGGAGTTCTCGTCGGACGCCTCGCTCAAGGTCTACCTGGACACGCTGCCGAACATCCACTTGACCCCGACCGACGACCCGGCCTGGGACAAGATCAAGCTCGCCGTCCAGCAGAACCTCGGCACCGCGGTCTCCCCGTCGGGTGACCCGAAGAAGGTTCTGGACGACCTGCAGAAGACCGCGGAAGCCGGCGGCTGACATGGCGCCCCGGGCTGATTCCCAGCCCGGCGCGCTCGCCGACAGCCCGGCGCCCGACCCCACGGAGGGGGTCGGTGCGCCGGGCTCTGTCCCGAGTGCGCCGGTAACCCGCAGGAAGGCACCGAGGCCACGCGGGCGCGCACCGTGGTGGGTCGCGCTGATCTGGCTCGGACCGGTGCTCGCGCTGATCTTCGGCGTCGTGATCTACCCGGCGATCGAGCTGGTCCGGGCGTCGACCGGCGAGTACTCGATCACCGGCCTGCGCCGCGGCTCCGCCGGGACCGAGAACTACACCGACGTCCTCCAGCACCCCGCGTTGGGGACCGTGCTGCTGAACACCTTGATCTGGGTGTCCGCGGTCGTCGCGATCACGATCCTGCTCAGCCTCGGCCTGGCCCAGTTCCTGTCCAAGGAGTTCTTCGGACGACGGATGGTCCGCTGGGCGGTGCTGGTGCCGTGGGCGGCGTCGCTGGTCATCACGGCGCGGCTGTTCACGCTGATCTACGACTACTACCACGGCATCCTGAACGTCTTCCTGATGAAGCTGCACGTGATCGACGAGCCGATCGACTGGCTCGGCGACGACAGCTGGACGATGCCGTCGATGATCGCGGTCGGCGTCCTGGTCTCGGTCCCGTTCACCGCGTACGTGCTGCTCGCCGGCTTGAACGCGATCCCGGACGAGGTGCACGAGGCCGCGCGCATCGACGGGGCGGGCCCGTGGCAGGCCTACCGGCGGGTGACGTTCCCGCTGCTGCGGCCGGCGCTGCTGGTGTCGGCGGTGCTGAACATGATCTACGTGTTCAACTCGTTCCCGATCATCTGGACGCTGAACGACCGGAACCCGGGCTACACGCACGACACCACGATCACCTTCATGTACAAGCTCGCGTTCAAGAGCGCCGACCGGGACGTCGGCATGTCCGCGGCGGCCGGCGTGTTCAACGTCCTCCTGATCCTGGTCGCGGTGGTGCTCTACCTGCGGCTGGTGAAGTGGCGAGAAGAGGACCCGACATGAGCCTGACTTGGCGCCGACTGCGCCCGGTGGTGTTGCCCCTGGTGGGGCTGCTGGTCGCGATCGTGTTCCTCGCGCCCTACTTCGTCATGCTGCTCGACTCGCTCCGACCGGGCAGTGAGGCGCTGGCCAGCCCACCGACGTTCCTGCCGCAGAATTGGCAGCTGGACGCCTACGGCGAGATCCTCGGCGACTCCCGGTTCCGGAACTGGCTGAAGACGTCGCTGCTGGTCTCGCTGGCCTCGACCGTGATCGTCATCCTGGTCGCGATCCCGGCCGCGTACTTCACCGCGCGGTTCAAGTTCCCGGGCCGCACCGCGTTCCTGTTCCTGGTGCTGGTCACCCAGATGTTCGCGCCGACCTCGCTGGTCGTGGGCATCTACCGGGAGTTCTTCGAGCTGTCCATGGTGAACACGTACGGGGCGCTGATCCTCACGAACGCGGCGTTCAACCTCGCGTTCGCGGTCTGGATCATGCACGGCTTCTTCGCCGCGCTGCCGAAGGAGCTGGAGGAGGCGTCCGAACTCGACGGCAACGGCCGGGTCGGCACGATGCTGCGCATCATGCTGCCGCTGACGCTGCCCGGCGTCGTCACCGCGACGATCTTCACGTTCATCGCGGTGTGGAACGAGTACGTCGTCGCGCTGACCCTGATGCAGGACGACGACAAGAAGCCGCTGACCGTCGGCATCAGTTCCTACGTGACGGGCTACGACCAGAACTGGGACCAGTTGTTCGCCGCGTCGATCGTCGCCATCGTGCCCGTCGTCATCCTGTTCGCCGTGATCGAGAAGCACCTCGTCGGTGGCCTGACGGCCGGATCGGTCAAATGACCGGGGCGACAGTGCCGAGCGCGCCGACCGTCGTCACGCTCGACATCGGAGGGACGACGATCAAGGGCGCCCTGGTGGCGGCCGACGGTCGGGAGGTCGCGCTGCTCGAGCGGCCGACCGGGGCGACGGAGGGCACCGACGAGGTGGTCAGACGGGTCCGGGCCGCGGCCCGGGACCTGGCCGACGCCAGCACGGTCGCGGCCGGGCTGTCGGTGCCCGGCATCGTCGACACCGCCGCGGGGATCGCGCGGCACGCGGTGAACCTGGGCTTCCGGGACACGCCGCTCGCCGCGCTGGTCGCCGAGGAGATCGGCGTGCCGGTCGTGCTGGAGCAGGACTGCCGCGCGGCGGCGGTGGCCGAGAGCCAGATCGGCCTGGGCCGCGACGCGCGGGACCTCATGGTCGTCGTGCTCGGCACCGGCGTCGCCGCGGGGCTGATCGTCGACGGCAAGCCGCTGCCGGGCGCCGACGGCAGCGCCGGTGAGCTCGGCCACCTGCCGGTCTACCCGGACGGTGAGTACTGCGCCTGCGGGCAGCGTGGCTGCCTGGAGGTGTACGCGTCCGCGTCGGGGATCGCCCGCCGATATGCGGCGGCCGGGGGTCGGGCGGGTGCGACCGCGGCCGACGTCGCGGGTGCGCTCGATTCGGACGTGGTGGCCGCGCGCGTCTGGCGGGAAGCCACCGAGGCGCTGGGATTGGCGCTGGCCACGGCGACGTTGCTGCTCGATCCGGCGCTCATCGTGCTGGCCGGCGGGCTGACCGGGGCCGGCGACGCGCTGCTCCGCCCGGTGCGGACGCAGCTGCAAGCGGCGCTGGCCTGGCGGGCGGCGCCCAGCGTGGCGAACTCACCGCTCGGCGGCTCGGCGGGGCGGCTGGGTGCGGCGATCCTGGCCTGGCGGGCGGCCGGTTACTCGGACGTCGTCCCCGGAGCATTACGCGACGCGGTCTGACCCGCCGCTCCACCGGCGGGTCGGTCCCGGCGCGCGGTCCGACCGCGCGCCCGGCCCGGCTCGGGCGGCGTCGCGCCGCTCGGCTGCACCGCGCCGCCCGGCCGAGCTGCGTCGCGCCGCCCGGGCGG